>NZ_JBEPWD010000023.1:19212-28216 GCF_041642575.1 Salegentibacter sp.
CCATAATAAAGTACAGCGTTGATTCCTGTGAACTGTTGTAAGGCAGAGAATACTGTTCCTATAACTATAATTGAAAATATTCCTTTTGCAAAAATGTTTACTTTCTTATTGCCTTCTTCTTTCTTCAGAGATTTTTGGATCTCCTGAATTTCAATATTTGCGACTTCTTTCCCGTGTATTTTTGTAAGCACCTCCAAAGCCTGGGATTTCAGGCCTTTTAAGGCCAGCCACCGCGGACTTTTAGGCACAAAGAATAAAAGGATTAGAAAGGAGAGACTAGGTATAAGTTCAGACCATAGCATATAACGCCAGCCATTTTCAATATTTTCGGCTTCGGTCGCCGTGCTTCCAATGAAATAAGTTGCAAGAAAAACAACAAAAAAGCCAATTACAATTGCCAGCTGATAATAACTAACCAGGGTACCCCGAATTTTTGCAGGGGCAATTTCTGCAATATAAGTTGGTGCATTCATAGAGGCAAGTCCTATTCCCAACCCACCAATAAGCCGGAACATCACCAGGAGCGACACCGATTGCGGTAGAAAATCTGGTAGACCTGAACCCCAGGCCGACAAAGAAAAGAGAATACTGGAAAGGATAAGGGAGTTTTTTCTCCCCATAAAATTACTAATAGGCCCTGCGATAATTGCACCCACAAAACATCCTAAGAGTGCGCTACCCACAACCCAGCCTTTCATGGCTGCATCCAGTTCAAAATATTGGCTAAAATAATACTGGGAGCCATTTATTACACCGGTATCATAACCGAATAATAATCCTCCCAGGGCTGAAACAATCGTGATTAAAATCAGATATGATTTACTATGCATGAGCTATTTTATTTAGGGTGGGTCAAGATAAGAATTATCAATTAATTCCGTGCTTTTTTCAGCCGTCTATCTTAGTGTTAACGAATTGTATTTCACTCATTTAAAAAGGCGTTGTTTTCCGAATTATTTAAAATTTATTCTTGTATTCCTGATTTAAAGATCAAAATATCAAAATGTTATAATCAGTTAAAATTTATGGATTGCAGAATTTTTTTTCTGAAACTTGAAAAATGTTAAAATTAATTTAGGTTAATTCAAGCTCCAATCTATGAAATACAGATCTTTTAGCACAACCAGGACCGCATCCAAAGTTCTGTTATTCACTATGTTAACCCTGGTTTTAATGAACTCCTACGGCCAGGAAAATCAGAGCGCTAAGGAAATCTCCCATTCTATCTATTTTACTGCGAATACTGGGTTGGATGATTCTTCCTCTTCAGAATTAATCCTGAAGCAAATAAACAAAGCTTCCCAAAATGACCAAAATGCTTCGGTTGTAGTGATGGGAAATATTACTCCAAAAGGAGGGTATCCGGCAAAAAAGAAAGACCGGAAAGAGGTTGAGGGATTTTTAAGCGAAAGGCTCATGGAACCCCTTGAAGGTTTTAACGGAAAAATTATTTACAACCCCGGGGTAAACGAATGGAATAAAGAAGGCCACCAGAATTTAGATGATCTGGAATCCTTTCTTCAGGATAACAGCGAAGCAAAATTCTGGCCTAATGACGGGTGCCCAATCGAAGCAAAAGACCTCAGTGATGATGTGCGGCTAGTAATGGTAGATTCTCAATGGTTTTTGGAAGAATGGGATAACCACCCATATATTAATGACAAATGCGAGATCAAAACACGGGAACAATTTTTTATTGAATTTAAGGATGAGCTAAAAGATGAACAAGGCAAGACCATAATTGTAAGTATTCATCACCCGGTTTTAACTAATACCACTCATGGATTTATTAATAAAATAGCAGGTTTTACAGAGCAATCCTACCAGAATCCCCTTAGAAAAGAACTACGGGACAGACTTGAAACCCTTTCCCGGCAGTTTGAGGATGTGATCTTTGTTTCAGGTAATGACAGAAACCTTCAGTTTTTGGAAGATAATAAAACACCACAGATTATCAGTGGTGCAATGGGTAAACTGCAAAAGGCGAGGACAAAGGAGGAGAAGGATTTCGCTTCAAAAACACCCGGATTTGTGAAGCTGAATATCCACAAAGACGGAAGTTCTATAGCAGATTTTTATGAGTCTACTTCTTCAGGACCACATTTGTTACAAAGTCAGTATATCAAACGCGAAAGAATAAATATTGACGAAGTAGTCTATCCTTCCAGGGAAGATTTTGGAGCTACTTATAAGTCATCGGTATATACTAAAGACGAAGTTAACAAGTCTTATCCATACAAAAAGCTCTGGGGTGACCATTACCGCGATATTTACGCCAAAAAAGTAGAGGTGCCGGTATTGTTTATTGATTCCCTACCCGGAAATCCGGTGGCCATTAGTGAAGGTGGTGGAAAACAATCCCGCTCTCTGCGATTACGTGATGACAATGAAAATGAATTTACCTTAAGAGAAATCAGGAAGAGTGCCTTAAGATTTATTCAAGCTAATATCGCTGGACATTATATTCAGGATTTCATGCAAAATACCGTGGCAGAGCGTATTGTGCAGGATTTTTATACTACAGCTCACCCCTACGCCCCGTTTGCGCTGAATAGCATAATGGAAGATCTTGATCTCTATCACGCTAATCCAAAACTTTATTATGTTCCGAAACAAAAAAACCTGGGCATATTTAACGAGGATTATGGAAACAAACTCTATATGCTGGAAGAACACGTAGGAGATCACAACAAAGAATTTGAAGATTTTGGAAATGCCGATGATATCCTTAGTACATCAGACCTCCTGCTTGAACTAAGAGAAACAAAAAACATTTACGTCCACGAACCAACTTACATACGGGCTCGTCTTACCGATATGCTCATTGGCGACTGGGATAGGCATGAGGACCAGTGGCGCTGGGCAGAGTTTAAGGAAAATGATTCAGTTAAAATGTATAAACCCATTCCCCGGGACAGGGATCAGGCTTTTTCTAAGTATGATGGTTTTATGGTGCGACTATTAAAATTCGGATTTCCTGAGATGAGAGCTTTTCAAACCTTTGAATCAAACATTCCGGATATTAAATGGTTCAATAAGGCCGCATATCCTTTAGATAAAGCCTTCATTAGAAATGCTAAGTGGCCGGAGTGGAAAGAACAGGTGGAATATATTCTGCAAAGTTTAAGCGATGAAAAAATTGAAACAGCTTTTGCGGCCCTTCCTGAAGATACCCGGGACGAAAGTATAGATAAAATAAAGCAATCTCTTAAAGCCCGGCGCGATAATATGGAAGATATTGCTAAACGCTATTACGACTTCCTTAATCAATACGACATTGTTACAGGAACTGAAGAAGACGACTCCTTTATTATAACCCGGAAACAAAATGGAGAAACTGAAATTAAAGTAAAGGGCGGAGATGGCTCAGAGTTTCAGCGCTTCTATTCCTCTACAGAAACCAGGGAAATCTGGATTTACGGTCTGGAAGGAGAAGACGATTTTAAAATAGAAGGAAAAGGAAACAATCTGATCAAACTTAAAATTGTAGGCGGGAAAAATAACGACACCTATAATTTTGAGAATTCACGTAGAACCAAAATTTACGATTATAAGAGCAAAAAGAACAGTTTTGAGAAAACCGGTTCTAAAATGCTTACCGACAATTACGACATTAATAATTATGACCCCGAAAAACGCAAGCATTCTACCAACGTGTTTTTTCCAAGTATAGGATTTGATCCTGATGCCGGTTTCAAGATGGGAGTAAAAAATACTTACACCTCCTATGGTCTGGCCCGTAACCCATTCACAACCCAACATAGTCTATCGCTTAATTATTTCTTTGCTACAGATGGTTTTTCTGCTGAATATTCCGGGGAGTTTGCGCATATTTTTCCGAACTGGAATCTTGGCCTGGAAGCAAAATACACCAGCCCTAATTACACTTTGAATTACTTCGGAACCGGAAATGATAGTTTTTATAATGAAGACTTTGTAGATATGGATTTTAACAGGGTGAGAATTCAACAGATGAGATTTGCACCTTCTTTAATAAGAGAAAATAATCGCGGAAGCAGTTTTTACCTGAAAGGAATTTTTGAATCCATGGAAGTAGCTTACGATGAAAATGAATTTGTTGGGCAGGCTTTTGATGAAAACAGCGATCTTTTCGAGCAACAACTTTATGGTGGAGCTGAATTATACTACCGATACTTTAACCAGGACAATCCATCTTTCCCTAGCCGGGGATTGGATTTTAGCCTCTCCACAGGATATAAAGCTAATATAGACAAGCATAACAATAAGTTCGGCTACCTCAAACCCTCATTGGGGATAAATTATCCACTTCATTCCAGCGGAGTGGCTACCCTTGCAACCAAAGTGGCCGGAGAGTTTATTCTAGGTGATAACTACGAGTTTTACCACGGAGCAACCCTTGGAGGAAATCATAGTCTCAGAGCCTATCGCAATGAGCGTTTTAACGGGAAGACGGCTTTTTTCCACAGTACTGATATTCGGGTTGGACTTACTAAGCTAAGGACCAACTTCGTTCCATTAAGATTTGGGCTAAGCGCCGGATATGACTATGGAAGAGTTTGGAGTGATGAACCGGAATCAGACAACTGGCACGACAATTATGGAGGCTCATTCTTTGTAAACGGCTTTAATGCCTTAACCGCCAATTTTGGATATTACCTGGGAGATGATGGAAACCGCTTTATGTTCAGTCTCGGATTTAATTTTTGAGATGAAAAGACTAGTAAAGAATCAAAAAAAAACCCTGCCAATGTTAATTTAGCAGGGTTCAATATAATTTAAAGTTAGAAAATTATTCAGCAGGGTGAAAATCAAACCTTTGTCCACCAACTGATATTCCTGCCATAGCACCGGCTTTTGGCATCGTCAAGACAGCAACTCCATCCTGGAAATCTACATCCCTGGAAATTCCTTCTTCCAGAATTACAGCGGAAGCATTTGCACCTAATTCATAGGTTCCCCTTTTAAATTCCTCGAGAGCTTGCTGGTTTTCAAAAAACAGAACTTCAACAAAGGCTTTTCCACCAGCCTGAAGCCCTACATCCAATTCCTTAAGATTGGCATATCCAATCATATTTCCATTCTCGTACACCGTTCCATTTCCGGAAGAACCGCCAATTATATAGGCTCCTTTTCCTACATTTGGAAAAATTGCATATCCTGCGGAGGTTTCAAATAAATCGGCAAATTGAGGATAATCCTGTTCTATCGCAGATTTTGCGTCTCTGGAATCAGCAACCAGTTCATCTCCTGTCTTTTGCATAGACCCACAACCCGCAAGACCAATAATTAAAAAGGCAATTACGGGTAAGTACCATTTTTTGTTCATAATATTCATCATATTTAATTTTTAAGGTTAGAAAGTTAATTTAATGCATAATAATTGCAAATCATGTTAATCCATTGTTATTTCACTTAATATTAAACATTTAGCTAAAAAATTGGGTTACCCTTAAGTTCTTGAAGGATAGAGAATGCTAAAAAACAGATTAGCTTTTAAAATTTAACCTCAAAAAAACCGGAATGGGTTGCATTCCGGTTTTTTTTTCGCTTCAATTTCTTAATTGAGGTCTTTATAATCAAACTTCTGACCTCCTACAGAAACTTCTATCATAGCTCCTGCTTTGGGCATGGTTACGATTGCTCTCCCGTTATCAAATTCTACACTTTTAGCTTTTCCCTCTTCGATAATTACCGCCGATGCATTTCCCGAAAGTTTATAATTACCTTCCTTGAATTGATCCAATTCAGACTGGGTTTGAAAAAGGATAGCCTGTCTGAAAGCCTGGCCTCCTAACTGAAATCCAATGTCCAGTTGTCTAAGTTCAGCAAAACCTATAATATTTCCATTCTGATAAACCACTCCGTTTCCGGCGGCACCGCCCAAAATATAGGCTCCTTTTCCTACATTAGGAAATATCACGTATCCGGCAGAAAGATCAAAGAGTTCCTCTAAGTCAGAACTTTCAGCAATAAATGCTGCTTTGGCTCTTTCGGCGTCATCAATTAATCGCTCCTGATCTTCAGTTTGAGCAAATGATACACTTGTAAATACCAAAGCGAACAACAAGCTGTACACGAGATTTAAATTCATTTTTATCATAATACTGTATATTTAATTTTCTACTATTGAAATTAAACAATAACTCTCTCATCCTCTGTTAAGTATCTGTTATTTTAAGTCAAATTAAAAATTCCCCATAAAACTGTAGAATTTCACACCATATTTAAGGAATTTGAAAATATTCACTCCAGGCTTTAAAATTGGCCAGAGCCAGTCTAAATCAACATAGTCACCTACTTACCAGCAACTTAATTTATAAATCAACCAAGCCTAATTATTTGTGGTAAGGAATTTGGTTTAAGGCAGCGAACCCAAATTGAAAAAATGTTGACCGATATAAACCTGCTTTTTGATATTGCACAAGTTATATTTCTGATTCCATTTTTATACCTGTTAAACCAGGAGATCTTTAAGCGTCTTAAGAAAAGACATAGCTTTTTCTCCTTCAGGTTAATGAACAGTTTATTCTTTTATCACCTCATTTTTGGGGCGGTTTACTATGCCTATGCTTCTTTGAATCCATCAGACTCCCATAGGTATTTTAGTGTTCCTCAAAAAGAAGGAAAAGAATGGATGGATTTCGCCACTACCGGAACCGGTTTCATAGATTTTATTTCCTATCCGTTCATAAACTACCTGGGTTTCAGTTATGAAATGATGATGTTGCTCTTCACCTGGATGGGGTTTATGGGATTTGTATATGCTTACCTTATTTTCAGGGAGAACATTCCGTATAAGATAAAGGTCTTTAGAAAGATCAATTTATTACCCTTAATTCTTTTTCTACCTAACATGCACTTCTGGACCGCTTCTTTGGGAAAGGGAGCCCCGATATTCCTTGGGCTGATGATGTTTGCCTATGCCGTAAGAAAACCTGAGCAAAACTGGCAAAAACTACTTTTAGGTTCGCTCCTGGTATTTTGTATCAGGCCACATATCTTCTTGCTGGTAGCAGTGGTGGCCATACTGGGAATTTTACTTGGAAAAAAGGAAATAGCATGGAAAAAGAAATTGATTTATACCGGTATAATTACAGGTGCACTTTTAATTTTTAAGGACCAGATTTTGGGAGTTGTAAATCTTGGAAATTCCCAGGACCTCATCAGTGATTTTCTTGCTTTTACTGATAAGAGGTCTGACAGTTTAGGACAAGCCTCTTCGGGAATTGCGATGAGCGAATATTCCCTTTTCGAGAAGTTCTTTACATTTTGGTTCAGACCATTATTCTTTGATGCTCCGGGGTTTTTTGGGGTAATAGTTTCTGCTGAAAATCTTATCTATCTATTATTAGTTGTAAAGCTTTTTAAGAGGAATTTCTTCAGCTTTATAAAAATCGCGCCGGTAAAGGTTAAGATGAGCCTGTTATTGTTCTTACTATGTTCTTTTGCTATGACCTTTGTAATGTCTAACCTGGGAATAATCATCAGGCAGAAAACAATGGTGATGTATTTCCTGTTTTTCGTGATCTATTATTTTCTGGCACATGAACAGATGCTTAAAAACAACCCAAAAGTAAGAACATTACAAATATATCATCGGAAAGCTGCTTAAGCCTAGGTTAAAAATGAAAGCCCCAAGCAGATTTGCTTCGGGACTTTGTTTATGGTAGCCTCGCCAGGAATCGAACCTGGATCTAAAGTTTAGGAAACTTCTATTCTATCCATTGAACTACGAGGCCGCGCTAGGGCCACAAAATTAATAATGTTTTGAGAAAAAAATCAAATTCCCTCTTAAAACTTCGCATAGCAACCGGAAACTTTGTAATTTCAGTTTGAACTAATTTTTTTTACTATGAAATTACTCGCAACCATAAGCAGTTTCATCTTTCTATTTGCCAACACCTGTAATTCTCCCGAAGGTCAAAGTGATCAGCTTCAACTCACCGGAACTCTTGAAGCGACCGGGATTACCTCTTATCAGTATGGCAGTCATACCCTTACCACCGAAGATACTTTTTATGCTCTTCGAAGTGAGCAAATAGACCTCAGCAAGTTTGAAGGTAAAACCGTTATCCTTGAAGGAGAAAAAGTAGAAGGTTACCCTGTAGATGGCGGCCCCGATTATATTGAGGTAAAAAAAATACAAGAGAAAGAATAAGCGCTTTCTATCAATTATCTGCTTTTTTAAGAATTGTATTTTTTCGGGCTTCATCCACCCAGGCATCTTAAAGGTTAAGGAAGATTACATATCTTTAATACCTAAATAATTAAAAATGAAATCAATATTACTTTCGGCTTTAGCAATTTTTTTAAGCCTACCGGTTCTATCCCAAAATCCAGGCGTTGAAAAAGAAGCATTTGCACATACTTATTCTATAGTGGCCAGGGATACTGTAACCGGAGAGATGGCGGTTGGGGTCCAAAGCCATTGGTTTTCTGTGGGGCCATTAGTGGCCTGGGGAAAAAGCGGGGTTGGAGTTGTTGCCACCCAGTCGTTTGTGAACCCGGAATACGGGCCTCGAGGCCTGGAATTAATGGAAGAAGGGAAATCTGCAGAAAAAGCTCTGGAGGAAATCGCCAATTCAGATAGCGGACGGGAATTCAGGCAGGTGGCTTTTTTAGATAACCGCGGAAATACCGCAGCATTCACCGGCCAGAACTGTGTAGAAGCTGCCAGCCATATAACCGATGACAATTTTTCGGTGCAGGCCAATATGATGCTAAACGAAGAAACTGTTCCTGCGATGGCTGAAAGTTTCAGCCGCAACTCTCATCTTCCTTTGGCCGAAAGGGTGCTCGAAGTTTTAAAAGCAGCTCAGGAAACAGGTGGTGATATCCGCGGAAAACAATCGGCAGCCTTAATTGTAGTAGGAGCGAATGAAGTTGATAAAAGTTGGAAAGATAAAAAGATAGACCTGCGGGTAGACGATCATGCTGAACCAATTAAAGAACTGGAACGACTTCTGAAAACCGCTCGTGCCTACGAGCATATGAATGAAGGAGACCTGGCCATGGAAGATGG
>NZ_JBEPWD010000023.1:28316-30008 GCF_041642575.1 Salegentibacter sp.
GGAGCGCCTTTAGATCAGGCATCTACCCAACAGAATACAAATACTCCAGAAACCAATACTCAATCTCCAGTGAGGATGAAGAGTTCAAGTTCAGACACTAAGGTCAATCCACCTCATGGTGAACCTGGACATTCCTGTTCAGTGCCTGTAGGAGCTCCTTTAGACGGTTAGAAAGAAATCCAGAATAAAAAAAATCCGTAGCTCTGTTGAGCTACGGATTTTTTTTTGACCAATTTTATCTAATTAATCTAATCCTCCTCTTCGATTTGCATCTCTTGGCTCGGGCCAGGTCATTTGTTCACCAGATCTTCTGCTAATTGGTAAAACCGCTTTCTCTCTGGAAGTAGTTTCAGGATCTTCGCTCGCCATATAGGTCATAATCGCGGTTAAGATCACATTGCTTCTCACATCATCAAAAACAATTTTATCATAAGTATCTAAATTGGTATGCCAGGTATAGTCCCAGTAAGACCAGTTTAAAGAATTTAGCATAAATGCAGGTGCACCGGCTGCTACAAAAGAAGCGTGATCAGTTCCTCCACTCGATGGAGTCCCGGGGAAAGAAGTTTCAATTTCACCCTTAATTTCCTGCGGAACCGGTTCCAGCCATCTTCCTATGTAATCGTAGGCGTGCAGAAAACCCTGTCCGTTAATATTCTTAACCCTTCCGGTTCCATTATCCTGATTGAATAAGGCCTGTACATTAGCAACAATTTCAGGATTATCTTTTACAAAGGCACGGGAACCGTTTAAGCCTTGCTCTTCACTTCCCCAATGTCCGGCAATGATAGTTCGCTTGGGATTTGGATAAAGTTTTTTAAGAATTCGCATAGTTTCCATCATTACGATAGTTCCTGTAGCGTTATCGGTCGCGCCGGTTCCGCCATCCCACGAATCAAAATGCGCTGAAAGAATAACATATTCTTCAGGTTTTTCGCTGCCTTCAATCCTGGCAATAGTATTAAACGTTGGTACTTCTCCAAGATCTTTAGATTGAGCTACCACTTTTATTTTGGGAGCGTTATCATTTTCAGCTAAACGATAAAGCAAGCCATAATCTTCAAGGTTTATATCTATTGTTGGGATTTCACTGGTATACCCTCCAAATACTTTATTTGCACCAAAGCCGTGAGACCAGTTAGAAGTTACAATTCCAGCTGCCCCAGCATTCTCAAGTGCTTTAGGTAATTCCCTGTAACCATACCCAGTCTTATTAATTCGGTCTCTCCAAAGGGAATCGGTTTCTTTTATACTGCCCTGCATCTTTTTCCAGGATTTTTCAGTGGCCCATTCTTCCCAGTTGTATGGAGGTCTCCCGGTAGGTTCGTTTACCGAGATCATCACGAATTTTCCTTTTACCGAAGAAAGCATATTGGCGAAATCAGTAGAGTCTGAAGCTTCTGGCAATAGTATTACCTCAGCGGTTACACCTTTTTTTCCGGTTGAAGGGCTCCAGGCAAGTTGCCTTCCTTGCAGCGTTCTTAATCTTGGCTCTACAAGGTCAATATGGGTGATGCCACGCTCCCAGCCACGCCAGGTACCATATTCTTCGTTTTCAGCTGAAATTCCCCAGCTATCATATTTCTTCACTGCCCAGTCGTGCGCATTTTTCATCTGTGGAGTTCCTACCAATCGTGGACCTACCACATCTACAAGCTCGTGGGCAAGCGCTTCTAATTTTGAATTTTCATT
>NZ_JBEPWD010000024.1:0-29818 GCF_041642575.1 Salegentibacter sp.
TAGTTTTTGACTATTGGAAACTGGAGCCCCAGGCGTGCATTGGCCATATCGCTTTTGATCTTATCGCTTAGGCCGATATTGTAAGCGGTCATCAGGTTGATATTCACACTTTCATAATTGATAAAATGATATCTGAAGATCCCACCTACTTTAAGAGCCGATATCTTCTGTTGCCCCTGATGTTGAAACCCACCCACGGCACCTACACTGAACTTATTAAAAACAGGATAGTTGATGCTGTATAAGAGACCAAAGGAGGCTTTGTTATCGAGGTCAGCGGTGCCGCCGGAAATCAAATCGCCGTTGGTTGCATATCTTGAATAATCATAACGCACCTCGTAGTTAACGCTGAATTCGGCTTCGGCCGTGGAAAACCAACGCTTGGGGATCTTATCACCGGTTGAATTTCCGGCTATGCCTTTCCCGGCGGTTAACAGATCGCCAAAATCCTGGGCATTGGTAGTGAAACTGAAAAGAAGGGCTAAAATTAAAAGGGATTTTTGCATTTTATTGTTCCTGGGGTTTCTTTATTGGTGTTCTTTTATTAGTAATTGTTACTGTTTGGCCTAAGGTTTTTCTTTTTTGAACCTGGCGAAAATAAAAGCTCACTCAGATGGGATTTCTCCCGTTGGTCGAAATGACAAAATACGTGTGGTTTTTTGTCATTCCGACAAAGCGGGGTAGGAGCGACGAGGAATCTCATAAGTTAGCTTCTATAATTCCTGGTTTAACTTAACCCGCTCACTCAGATGTGACCTTGAGTCAAGCCTGCCTCGCCGGTCAGGCAGGCTCAGGGTGACGTCTGTCCATGTTTGAACCTACCGTCATCCCGGGCGTGACCCGGGATCTCATCCTGATTGGACTGTTTTCTTATATACCTTGAATCTTCGTTATGAGACCCTGAATACGTCCTCTTGGCCGTTTCAGGGTGACGTTTTGCCAGATTCGAAACAGCCGTCATCCCGGGCGAGACGCGGGATCTCATCACGGTTTTTTTGTCATTCCGACAAAGCGAGATAGAAGCGACGAGGAATTTACAAAGGCTTAAAGCCTATAGTTGAATTTAATCGGGTAAAGGAATCAGCCGAAGATATCTTCCTTAAAAAAACCGTTCCAATAGGCTTATCCGGAAAATGGAGGCCAAGGGAGAAATTAAGATTGAAGAGCTAGTGAGTATTTATTAGCGTCCCAGGTGAAACTCATCATTAAAAAATTGATTTGCTTATTCATTCAAAAAATTAAAATTAAGTTTTCAGAAAAAAGCTTCAGTAGAAACCCCGATATTCGTTCATATTCAGATATAGTAAAGTCATAAAAAATTATAATCCGAATGGAAAAATCAGTATTTGAAATCCCAAAAATGGATTGCCCTTCAGAAGAAAACCTTATCAGGATGAAGCTGGATGGGATTGCAGGTATAAAAAATCTCGAATTCGATATTCCTAACCGAAAACTGACCGTCTTTCATGAAGGGTCAACCGGGCAGATAGAAGATGCCATTAAGGAGCTTAACTTAGGGGGCAGCTTGTTAAAAAGCGAAATAACCGATCAAAAGGAATTTAAAGAACATTCCCATCAGAAAAAATTGCTATGGGCAGTGCTGGTTATAAATTTTTCCTTCTTCATTATAGAGATGACCACAGGCCTGATCTCGGGATCCATGGGATTAGTCGCTGACAGCCTGGATATGCTAGCCGATTCCTTTGTTTACGGGATTAGTCTTTTTGCTGTTGGCGGTACTTTAACAAGGAAAAAAAGCATTGCAAAACTTGCCGGTTACTTTCAGATACTCCTGGCCGTTATTGGTTTTGCCGAGGTGCTAAGGCGGTTTTTCGCGGTGGAGAAACTCCCTGATTTCAGTACCATGATCATCGTCTCAGTTTTTGCCTTATTGGCAAACGCTTTTTCCCTGTATTTGCTTCAACGTTCTAAGAGCAAAGAAGAGGCCCACATGCAGGCAAGTATGATCTTCACTTCAAACGATGTGATCATTAACCTGGGCGTGATCTCAGCCGGCCTTTTGGTGAATTTGCTTAACTCAAACAAACCCGACCTTATAATCGGAACTATTGTCTTTTTGCTGGTTATTCAGGGCGCCATAAGAATTCTTAAAATAGGGAAATAACGCAGCAACTCTATAGTTTTTTCAGCCCATTACTTATACCATCTATTCGAGCAACTTTGGTACTGGAGTATATTCCATTAATTTTCTGAAAAATAAATGATATATAAACTGAATTATTCTTAGAATTCAAGACTGGTATTATCACAACGTGTTTAAACTCTTTAAATAATTATATTACCGATTTGGATTTATTACCGGTTTATAAAATTTTATTTTTCTTCATTCTCGAGCCGGTAAATTATTTTTTTCATTTGAGCGATTTCTCTTTTTTGAGCCTCAATAATTTCTTTAGCAAGTTCTTTAGTTTCGGGATCTTTTAGATCTGCTTCCTGACTTGTTAGAATAGCCGAAGCATGATGTGGGATCATTCCTTTCATATATTGAATATCAGAAATGCCGGTTTGTGTTCGCATCATATAATAAACAGAACCAAATCCAACTATAGCAACCACCAATATGATGGTGTTCAGGGTTTTATTTTTATACATCCCCAGCATGAATAGAAGCATGATAACCGCCATGGCTGTAATCATTAAAAGTGTCATATAAGTACGCATAGTGCTTAGCATGACATATTCAAACTTATCGGCATTTAAGAACATGATGCCGTACATCACTATAAATGAAACCAACATCATTAGTCCGAATCTTATATAATTACCGTTTTGCATAATTTATTTTTTTGGTTTGATTGTTTCTTTTACACTACCGCATTCAGGCATTTTTTCTCCTCCGTAAGGGTTTTTGATTTCCTCGATTTCTGCGAACCAGAATGCTCCCTCGTTGTTAAAGGCCATAGGGCAGAACTGCTTATAAATAGTTCCTTCAGAAAGGTTTTCCTTAAAGAGTGTTTCTACTTCAATGCTGAATTCAGAAAAGCTACTTCTTAGCTGTTCAATATCTTCAGCCTCTGCCATACTTTCTGAAAGCGACTTTAATTCCGGGAAGTCTTCGTTGAAACTATTTGCAATGTTTTCAGAAGCATCCTGAGCGGTTTCCAGATCGTCATTAAATAGGGCCGTTCTCACCATCAAATAATAATGATATACAGTACCGGTCATACCATCTTTAAAACTACTATTTGCTATATCCGGAACTTCCTCTTTTTTTTGTTTAACCTCTTCTGCGGTATCTACCTCTACGCTTTGTTCTTGTTTTTTATCAATACAGGCCGTAAAGGCAAAAAGGAGTAGGGGAAGCAACCAAATTTTTCTTATTTGTATCATATTATTAATTCTGATTGGTTTAAACCTAAGTTATAGCTTAATAAATTGAGTCTTTTTTAAAGTTTTCATAAAAAATCAAATTAAAACTTTCAACATAGATAAAAAGTGCCTATCCGAAGACCTTCGTAATGCGCAAGTCTGTGATTTCACAATGGCTAATGGGGTTTTCCCATCTGCCTGGTAATTTTCCCAAAACATGTCAGTGATTTGGCCCGTCCTGAGTGGAGAATAAGGGGAGCGCGGCAGGAACCAAAAATCTGCCGGCCCGCGTGATACGCAGCTGCAGGATTTTACCGGCCTACCCACGCTCAGGTCTCGCCCACACCAGCGTTTTTCTGGTTCTCGAGGACTGTTTTTATTCCTGTCTTTATTGCTTAGAACTCACCTAAAGGAATAATTTAAATCCTCCATTTACTACGAAACCATCCACCGGAGCATAGATATCCCTGAATTCCGGATTATTCACCGAACCGGTGAAAATGGAATCAAATCTGGTTTGCCTGGTGTCGGTGAAATTTTCAAAATTCAGGAAAATAGAAAAGTCATCCCATAGTTTTTCCATCATCAGTCCAAAAATCCAGTAAGATTGTCCGGTTGAACCATCGCTCAATTGTTGTTCGCTAAAGTAATAGCCCTCCAGTCCGATTTTCAAACTTTCCTCAAGTTCATACATCAAAACATTATTCAGCCTGTGTTTGGAAACCAAAGGCATAAGAGTTTCAACTCCATTTTCTGTTCTGGTTACATCGGCAAAAGTATAACCGGTAAAAAGTTTAAAATCCCGGTAACCCAGTTTCAGGTTTGCTTCCAAACCTTTGCTTTCCACATAGCCTTTGGGTTGCACATATTCAAACATGCCTCCCGAAGGTTGCAGGATGATGGGATTATCGATTTTGGTATAAAAGAATAAAGTATTGCTGGTAAAATCTATAAGATCAAAAAGTTCGGTGCGATAGTTAATGTCGAAATTTCCTCCCAGGGAGTTTTCAGCTTCAATAGTGGAAACATCTATAGGCAAAACATTTCTAAACTGAAGCCTTTCAGCATCTTCTGTAAAAACCGAAGGGGCCTTATAACCCAGGCCACCACCGATCCTACTGGTAATAGCATCCGATATATTGAACATTGCTGAAATTCGGGGTAACACAAACCAGCCGTATTCATTCTGATAATCCGTTCTCAGTCCCGATTCCAGCTGGAAAAAATCACTGGCTGTCCAGTTATTCTGCAGGAAAAGGCCATAAGTATAATGCTCATAATCTACCACAGGAAGATCATAGAGCTGATCCTGGTCAAAACGATCTACCCATAAATTAACTCCGGCAATCCATTCAGAATTCATCTGTCCCATATTGATGGAAATCTCATTATAAGAGGTTAACTGATTTCCGGCAAATTTAAAATCTCCGGTTTCCAGGCTACGATCAAAAAGACTAAGGCTATGTTTAAAGTTTAATCGCTTATTGTCATCCCAATTATGTTCGAGTCCGGCCTGCAGGGTATACCTTTTTGTTTTATTTCTCTCAAAATAAGGATCAGTTACGGGTTCCCCGTTTAACCAATCTATATTACCTCCGGTACGTTCCTCCATAGTGGCATTAACCCCAACATCCATTTTCGTATTCCCGGTGAACTCATAAAATACCCTGGGATTAAGGGTAAATCTGTTGAATTCAGGAATAGCCGTAAGACCGATATCAGCAGGGTCATAAGGGCTCCCCATATTGTAGGAAGCAAATACCGTTGTACCGAGTTTACCATAGTCTTCAGAATAGAATCCGCTGAGATCCAATCCCAGGGCCGAAGTTCCATTCAGCATAAAGTTTAATTCCCGTTCTTCCCCCGGAGTTTTGGAAATCAGGTTCACCAGCCCCGCAATAGCGCCCCCACCGTAAAGCGTAGATGAAGATCCTTTGATCACCTCTACCTGTTGTAAATCCAGGGGTACAATTTGAAGTAAACTAAGTCCTCCTGAAAACCCCGAATATAAAGGATAACCATCCTTCAGCAGTTGGGTATACTTCCCATCCAACCCCTGAATACGAATACTTGAATTATACGAGGTAGCTGAGGTTTGCTGGGTTTGAATTCCCGTAGTTTCGTTAAGCAACATTCTTATATCGCCGGGTTTCATATTACCTTTTTCTGCCAGCTCCTCTCCCGAGATCACCTCAACCCGGGTAGGTAAATCGGCGATGGTTCTCCGGGAACGGGTAGATCTGATGATCACTTCCTCCATTTCTTCACCTGAAGGTTCCAGATATATTTGAAGCACTTCAGCAGAAGTTCTGGGAAATTGAAGTTCAATTTCTTCTGTTTCGAATCCTAAAAAACTAAATTCAATAATTTGATTCCCATCCGGAATGTTTTCCAATAGTATTTTTCCATCAATATCCGCCGTGGTTCCGATATCAGTTCCTTTTACGATAGCATTTGCTCCTAAAAGCGGAGTATTGTTTTCATTGTTATAGATTTCAGCTTCAAGAGAGTTTTGTGCATTAACACTAAGTACGATACAGCATACCGCAAAACTTAAAAATATGTTCTTCATTGTATTTTTTATTTATTGATCGAATAGAATAATTTTAGCAGGAAGAAAAGCCACGCGGCGGCTGCCATAACCGATCAATAAATTCCCTATCAGAAAAGGAGGTGTAAGATTTTATATGTTTTCTTGGGTCAATTGAGAAGATTTCAGATTCCTCAGGGGAGGCAGAGAAAGAGATCACAAAACCCGGGCAGGACCCACAGCTCATAAAAGGAGAGCAAAGATCAGAATCCTCATGCTCCTCCTCGGTTTGTATGTTGGTATTTTGATCATGAGAATCTTCACAAGAATCAATACTACAACATGGAAATCCGGAAAGAAGCATACCTATTACCCCGAAAATGACCACTAAAATTTTCATATTCCAAAAGTAAGGATTATCTGAATTAGACAAAATTGAATTCAAAATATTACCTACCCGATTTAATTCTGGATCTCAATTCCGGGAGCTTCTTTTCAATAAGATCACTTTAGAAATAGCTATTCGTTCCTATTTCAATTTAAGCAGAAGTAAATATCCGGGTAGGTTATTTGCTCTGATAATGAGTTGGTTGTGAAACAATATCAATTAAAACATGATTGTGGTCATATTTCTTTTCCTGTTGCTGTACGATTTTTGTTTACTCATTACCAGATTATTAAATAAAGAATGAAATCGCCTCAGAGACTTTTTGAACTTATTAAGAATGGAAACGCCATCGCCATTTTAGCTGAAGATTCCTTAATAGAGAAATTCAATGAACTTCTCAAATACAATTTAATGGATATAGTAGATGATAAGATCGTTTTAACCTCAAAAGGTGAGAAGGCAATGAATATGGGCCTGGATAATATATTGGCTGAATTGAAGGCAAAAGAGCTTCGAAAGTTTTCAAAAAAATCGAACAACCTATAACCTCATTTGCAACGAGACAATATTTATTTAAATTCTAATCGATGTTAAAAATAAAAGATACACTGTCAACAAAAGACAGATTGGTTTACCTGCTTCTATTTGCGGTAATAACAGCCTATTTATTTTAGGTAGCCTATTTTCTCTGGATAATGTCGCCCTACAGATTTTCAGAGAGCGCCCTTGCTTTAAGCAGGGGTTTTTAGGTTTTAGACTAAGAGAACTTACCTAACCGATTTCATTTTAGATCTCAACTCCAGGAACTTCTTTTCAAACTCCTCTCTCTTATAAAATTCCTCTTTTCCGACTTCAAAATCCACCAACTGTCTCTTGATAAAACCTTCGCTGATGCTGATATTTCTCATCATTATCTTCATCTGCTCGGTGATCTTCTCTTTCCGGGCATCTTTCAACCCGGTATAACGGCAATACCTGATGAACAAATTCTCCTGAAAATCCATCACCCAGGTGACTACCGACAAATCAATAACATCTGCCTTGGGACCCTGCCGGGCACCATTATAGAAATAACCGGATGAGAACTCCAACATATCATCAGCTATCTCGGCCTGATCAAAATAATCATACCGGGCAGTTTCTCTTAAAGGTGGCTTATATAACATAATTAAAAAGTAAAAAATAAGGGAAAACCCCCATAAGAAATAACCACTTTTTGCCCTTCTTTTGCAAAACCCAAGAACCCGCCCATTTCATAGTTATCCCCAAAACACAGAAATGGGCATTTTAAAGGAGTATTTACATATCGAGACATCTGCCGAATTCCGGACAAATAAGCGGTAAAATTACCCAGGTGTGAAGTAAAAACAAGATAAAAAATAATACTCCTAAAACAAGAGCGTGAATAATATAAGTTGACTCTCCGGTGGGTTTTATTTTTGGCCAAAGTAAGCCAAAAGCTCCTACAACAAAAAATAAGAACGGTAGTCCTGAAAATAAAACTAAAAATTTCACACTGAAATCTTTAACCATTCCTCCGTAGATTACAATACCAATTAAAATTGCGAGTATAATTAATATCCAGAAGATCACTTTGGTTTTTTTGGTAAGTACCTTAACCATAACTCTTAGATTTAGTAAAACATTATTAAAATTAATACTTTACAATCTTTTACGTTATGATAAATGTCATTTTTGAATTGCAATGTGTTTTAAAATACTAATTCATTCAAAAACATATGGGATTCTAAAACTCCAGAGTTAAAGTGCCGTTACTTGAGATGGTTAGGAGGTTCTTATTTAACTTTTTAAGCGGTTCTCCAATTTGAGTGTCCGATGGATTTTCAAAAAAGATTAGCCTTGGTGTTCCCTGCTTCCGCATGTAGTTACTCAGAATCTTGTGAGTATGATAAGTTGCTGTCTGCCTTTTTAAAAAAGGTTCATAGTCTTCCGGTCGATGCACCTGGGTTTCGGTATTAATAAAACCAAAGCCCTGATAGATACCTTCTTTTACAAGAATAAACGCCTCTTCTTCCAGGTGTCTTCCCTTCTCCCTGATCACAAAGCTTGAAGATTCCTCTTTAATAGAAACAATGGCTGCTACCACTTTGCCATTGTAGGCTTTCACATCTTCCTTCCCGGAACAAATTCCTTCACAGCTAATAATGCTATAATGGGAACACTCTTCCATGTTGCTTTGCAAACTGCAGTATTTGGGGCAGAGTTTGAATTCCCGACACAGGAATTCCAGTTTTTCCTGTGCCAAAGCGCGGCTATAAAAGACTCCTATGGATTCCCTGCGTTTGTGGGTCTTTTCCATGGCCAGCTGCAAAACACCCCGCTGGTTGGTATAACTTACAATCTGGAATACCGGTCCCGGCTTTTTTTGTGCCCTGTTGAATTTAGGATAATACTTCCTGATACATTCGGCCTCCAGGAGTAGGGCTACCAGTTCGCTGCCGGTAGTTTCATAGTCAATATGGTATGTTTCCTGCCCCAGCTGAAAGTCCTTGCTCATGCGATCATAGAAATGCGATACGACTCGTTTTTTAATATCCCTGGCTTTTCCCGCGTAGATTACCTTATGCTGCCTGTCCTTAAACAGATAAATTCCTGAACTTTCAGGCAGCCTATGAATCTGGTCGGAATCTATATGGGGCGGTAAAGTAGCCTGACGAGATCTGGCATGGAGAAAAGAATTGATCAGGCTGTAATTTTCATCCAGGGATAAGAGGCGCTGAAACAGGATCACAGTAGCATCTGTATCCCCTTCGGCCCTGTGACGATTGGAAATTGGAATATTTATGGAGTCACACAATTTGCCCAGACTGTAGGAAAACAACCCGGGGATAAGTTTTCGCGATAGGCGAACAGTACAAAGCTTTTTTCGGGTATACTCAAAACCCAGATCTTTGAATTCATTACGCAACACATTATAATCGAAATTCACATTATGCGCTACAAAGATCGCGTCGCGAGTGAATTCTTCCACCTTTTTTGCCACCTCATAAAACTTCGGGGCATCGGCTACAAGATCATTATCAATGCCGGTAAGGGCGGTGATATGTCTCGGAATTTCTTTATCAGGATTAATAAGGCTGGTAAATTTGTCTATAACTTTAGAGCCCTGCAGCAACACAATGCAGATTTCGGTAAGACGATTTCCGTTAATTCCTCCTCCTGTGGTTTCTACATCAATGACTGCAAATAACTGGTCTTTCATCAAGGCAAAAATAGGAAAAAATCCAAAGGAATGGAAATAATCCTTGGAAGCTAACTCTGCTGAAGAGAATGCCAGTAAAACCAATAAGCCCATGATCCTTTTACAAGCTTTCAGGAAGGAATTCTGTTTCCAGAGGGGAGGGTGGTTTTCTATTGAATTAAATTGATAGTCCGTGAATGTAATTTTGAAATTGTGGATTAACTTTTGGGAAATTTAGTCCGTAAAAACACAAAACCCCTTGAAAATCAAGGGGTTTTGCTTTGATGGTGTTCTCAAAAAGTGATTGCGCCAGGATTCGAACCTGGGACCGCCTGCTTAGAAGGCAGGTGCTCTATCCAACTGAGCTACGCAACCATTGTTTTTGCGGTTGCAAATATAAACCTCTTTGTAAATAAAACAATAATTTTTATTTAAAATCCTGTAATTAGTTTTTAAGTGAGTTAACCTGAAAGGATTACAATATTAAAGGTTTTCATCCATTTTCCGGCATCAGTAATATTGAGTATATTTACATTGCTTTTAACTCACCAAAGTTTACAACCATGTTAGATTATCCATTAAAGTTCAAACCTATATTGAAAGAAAAAATATGGGGTGGTAATAAGCTCCAAACCCTTTTAAATAAAGACAGCAGTATCGAAAATTTAGGGGAGAGCTGGGAAATCTCAGGAGTTAAAGAGGATGTTTCCCTGGTAGCTAACGGATCTTTGAAGGGAAAATCCTTGAATGATTTGCTTGAGAAATATGGAGGATTGCTGGTTGGGGATCATATTTACGAACGATTTAGCAATGAATTCCCGCTTCTTATAAAGTATATTGATGCCAAAACCGCACTTTCGGTGCAATTGCATCCTAATGATGAACTTGCACAACAGCGACATAATTCCTTCGGGAAAACGGAGATGTGGTACATTATGCAGGCCGATGAAGATGCCAAAATAAATATCGGCTTTAAGGAAAGTATTTCTAAAGAAGATTATATAAAACATCTTGAGGAAGGTTCAATCACCGAAGTACTAAACTTTATTAAGGTAAAGAAAGGGGATAGTTTCTTTATAAATACAGGAAAGGTACACGCTATTGGCGCCGGGGTTTTATTGGCTGAAATTCAACAAACTTCCGATATCACTTACCGTATTTACGACTGGGACAGAGTAGATGACAAAGGGAAAGGAAGAGAACTTCATACCGCGTTGGCAATAGACGCTATAGATTTTGAAAAACGAGACGATTTCAAACTCAGTTACGAGTCTAAGAGAAATCATTCTTCTGAAATTGCGAGTTGTAAATATTTCACCACCAATTATCTTCCTGTATCCGGAAAGGTAAACAAGGATTATACCGCTTTAGACTCTTTTGTGATCTATATGTGCGTTAGTGGTTATGCCGAAATCGCTACCAATGGGCATAGCGAAAAACTTAACCAGGGTGAAAGCCTGCTTATTCCCGCAAAAAACAAAAAAGTAATTATTCAGGCTGAAGACTGTGAATTACTTGAGGTCTTTATCAGTTAGATTTTCCAGGCGTTTATTCTGAAAATTAAAACTGCCTGAAAAGGCTCAAAAATTAATATTCCAGCTTTAATAGTTGTCGCAATGTGACATTGTGATTTACTTGGTGTTTTTAAAACCCCAGGATCCTGTCGATTTGCTTCAATTCCTCTGGACTAAATTCCAGGTTATGCAATGCATTAATATTATCCTCTAACTGGGAAACCTTACTCACACCAACAAGGACCGAAGTTACTCTTGTATCTTTAAGCAACCAGGCAACAGCCATTTGAGCCAGGCTTTGACCGCGGTTTTCAGCCAGTTTATTTAATTGCTGTATTTGCTCTATTATTTTGGGAGTGATCTGCGATTGGTCCAGATAGGTTCCTTCAGTGGCAGCACGGCTGTCTTCAGGGATACCATCCAGATATTTTGAGGTTAATATACCCTGTTCCAATGGTGAAAATACAATGCTGCCTATGCCTTCGTTTTCCAGAGTATTCATCAGGCCAGTTTCCACCCAGCGATCTATCATATTGTAACGAGGCTGGTGAATTAAGAAAGGCGTGCCCTGGGCTCTTAGAATTTTGGCAGCTCTGGTGGTATCTTCTGCCGAATATTGAGAAATCCCTACATATAATGCCTTTCCCTGTCTAACGATGTGGTCTAAGGCTCCCATGGTTTCCTCAAGGGGTGTATCGGGATCGGGGCGATGGTGGTAAAAAATATCCACATAATCCAGTCCCATTCTTTTTAGCGATTGATCCAGACTGGCAATCAGGTATTTTCTTGAACCAAAGTTTCCGTAAGGTCCCGGCCACATATCCCAACCGGCTTTGGTGGAAATAATAAGCTCATCACGGTATTGTTTAAAATCTTCTGCAAAGATCTTCCCAAAATTCCTCTCTGCCGAGCCATAGGGTGGGCCATAATTATTGGCAAGATCAAAATGAGTAATCCCATTATCGAAGGCCGCTCTTAACATATTACGGGCATTCTCCTGGTTGGCCTTGTCTCCGAAATTATGCCATAAACCCAATGAAAGCAACGGGAGCATGATCCCACTTTTTCCGCAGCGACGGTATTGCATTTTTTCGTATCGGTAATCGTTGGCAGTATAAGTATTCATTTATTTTTGGTTACGGATTATTGATCATAAGATCGTAGATCATTTTTGATATTCCTGCGAGCATTTCGGTTCCAGCTTCCATATCTTTCATATTCTTTGAAAGCAACACCAACACATAACTTCTTCCGTCTGGTAATTCCACAAGAGCCGAATCATGATGTACCCCGGTGATCCAACCTGTTTTGTTGGCTATTTTTACATCCCTGGGAAGCAAAGCAGGAATAAGATCGGTATGTAGCTGAAGTCTTAAAATTTCTAGCATTTCCTTATCAGCTTCGGGGCTAACTGCTTTTCCATTGGCCAAGGCTTCAAAAATCAACATAAGATCATAAGCTGTGGTGGAATTGTTCATTCCCGCCTCATAGGCCTTCATATCTTCAACCCCACGAAGCACATCAATATTCTTGGCACCGAGCTCGCGCATGCTTTTATTTACATTTTTGGCATCAACGAGTTCAATAACAATATTAGTTGCCAGGTTGCTGCTCTGGCTAATCATATCGATCACCAGGTCTTTTATGCTACGCTTTTTTCCTATCTGGCTGTATAAATGCTCGCCGCTGTCACGGCCAAGTTCAAGGCTGTAACTGCTGCCGTCATATATACTAGTAAATTCATTCTTTACAGTCAGGGAATCATCAAGGGAAAACTTTCCTGCTTCAGCTTGCTTAAAAACCTCGATCATTACAGGAGTTTTCATAGTGCTGGCGGCATGAAAATTCTCATGCTCATCGATGAGAATGGTGCCGTTCCCTTCGGAAAGATCTTTATAGGCCAGTGCATAATCTCCCTGGGTATCAGCGAAAATAGAATCGATCTTTTGTTGGAGAATTTGTGTTTCTTGCTGTGGAAGTACAGCTGAAGAAATCATCAGGAAAAACAGTAAAAAGGAATACTTCATAAGGATTGAAATTAAAACGTTGAAATTAGAAATATTCTGAAGAAGTATTCCTTTAAATTAGATTGTAGCCAGGGCAATTTCTACCATACGGCTAAAACTTTGTTCCCGGTCTTTAGCCGGTAAGTGTTCCCCGGTAACCAGGGAATCTGAAATAGTTAATACAGAAAGCGCCTGAATCTTATGTTTAGCAGCAACAGTGTAAAGACCTGCTGTTTCCATCTCTACGCACAAAACTCCGTATTTGGCCCATTTTTCATAATCCAGCGGATCGTCTTCGTAGAAAACATCAGAGGAAAGTACATTCCCGGCACGAAACTTAATTTGGTTTTCTTCAGCATATTTAACGGCGCTCATAAAAAGCTCGAAATCTGCGGTAGGAGCGTAGTCGGCATGAGGGAATTTTGCGCGGTTAAAACCCGAATTGGAGGAGGCGGCCATGGCAATCACCACTTCATTCACTTTTAGATTCTTTTGATAGGAACCTGCCGAGCCTACCCTTATGAGTTTTTTTGCTCCGTAATCTGTAATAAGTTCATTACAATAGATCAAAGCTGACGGGATTCCCATTCCGGAAGCCTGGACAGATACTTTTTTCCCTTTATAAGTCCCGGTATAGCCGTACATTCCACGAACCGAATTATAAAGAAATGCATCTTTGAAAAAAGTTTCTGCGATCCATTTGGCCCGTAGCGGATCTCCCGGCATTAAAACGGTTTCTGCAATTTCTCCTTTTTTAGCTTGTATATGTACACTCATTTAATTCTAAGTTTTAACTGATTAAAGCGATTCCAGAGGAAGTTCCCAAACGGGAAACACCTAGTTTGATATATTTTTCAGCGGTTTTGGTATCCTTAATTCCGCCTGAAGCTTTGATCTCTAATTTGCCTTCCACCACATCTTTCATTATCATGATATCTTCAGGAGTAGCACCTCCATGGCCAAAACCTGTAGAAGTTTTAACAAAATCGGCTTTGGCGTTTAAAGCAGCGCGACAAGCGAGTGTTTTTTCTTCATCGGTTAGAAAACAGGTTTCAATAATAACTTTTAGAACCTTATCACCAATTGCCTTTTTTATGGTGGCAATCTCCTCTTCTACGTATTTTAGGTTTCCGCTTTTCAGCATTCCGATATTTATTACCATATCGATCTCATCGGCGCCATTTTTAATACAGTTCTCGGCTTCAAAAACCTTTGTTGCCGTAGTGGAGGCTCCTAACGGAAAACCAATTACCGCAGCGATTTTCACATCTGAATTTTCAACTGCCTTTTTAGCGATTTCCACATAACAACCATTTACACAAACCGCGTAAAACTTATGTTTAACGGCTTCTGTGCAAAGTTTTTTAATTTCTGAAGGTGTTGCTGTGGATTTAAGTAGAGTGTGGTCTATATATTGGTTGAGTTGCATATAAATTAATTAGTCTTTATAGCAAATTTAGGGTTTTTATAAAGATGTAAGGTATGATTAAAATCAGGTTATTTTTTATTGGTCTATATTTCTTCATCACCAATGGGGTGATCTTCATACCAATCGTCAAAAGTCTTTTTGGTTTTGTAATTATTGGTGAGAATACTAAAAACTGTATAGATTAAAAATGCTTGTCCGATTACGGTCAAATAAAAAACTATAGGAAATTGCACGTTAAAATATGACAAAACGGTAACCAGTACCAGGATTACACTGGTGATTATAAGCAATATGATGGGCTTGTTTTTCATCTTACTTAAATTTACGAAGATTGTCACCCAATCACTATTAAAGCTTCCCTAAAATAAGCTTAAACTAGAGTGAAATAGCAGGAGTTGTTTTTAAATACTGATTACGATCATAAAAAACCTTTCCCTATGACTGTAACTTTGTTTGCAAAACAAACCAATGAACGTTTTCAAACCGAATACTGCACAATTACAGGAGAAGATCAATGTTCTTAAAGAGCAAAAGAATGCTGTAATTCTGGCGCATTATTACCAGGAACCTGAAATTCAGCAAATAGCAGATTTTGTTGGCGATAGCCTTGAACTGGCTAAAAAAGCAGCCCAAACTGAAGCTGATATAATAGTTTTTGCAGGCGTACATTTCATGGCTGAAACTGCCAAGATCCTCAATCCTTCACGAAAAGTTCTTTTACCAGACCTTCAGGCGGGTTGCTCCCTGGCTGATAGTTGCCCTCCTGACAGCTTTGGGGAACTGAAATCGAGATATCCCGATCATGTGGTGGTAACTTATATCAATTGTTCGGCAGAGATCAAGGCTTTAAGTGATATCGTTTGTACCTCATCGAATGCCGAAAAAGTTATCAATTCTATTCCGAAGGACAAAGAGATCATATTCGCTCCCGATAAGAACCTGGGTAGATATTTAATGGAAAAAACCGGGAGGGAAATGCTTTTATGGGATGGGGCATGTATAGTCCACGAAGCTTTTTCGCTGGATAAATTAATTGAGCTTCACAAAGAAAATCCACAGGCCGAGATCATTGCACATCCCGAATCGGAAGAACATATTCTGAAAACAGCAAAATATATTGGTTCTACTTCGGGAATGCTCAAGCATGTGAAAGAAAGTCCGAAGAACAGCTTTATAGTAGCTACCGAAGCCGGGATCTTGTACGAGATGCAAAAAGAAGTTCCGCATAAGGAACTGATTCCCGCGCCTGCCAAGGAAGACAATTCCTGTGCCTGCAGCGAATGCGCCTTTATGAAGATGAATACCCTGGAGAAACTTTACAAATGTTTGCAAAATGAAACCCCTGAAATATTGTTGGATAAAGAATTAATGGAGAAGGCTCACAAGCCCATTGAACGAATGATGGAATTATCAAGATGAAACCAGCAAACTGCCAGCCCCAAAAATAGGCAACCAAAGGGTAATGATTATAAGCCTTTGCCTAATTCCCGGTTTAGGATAAAATATAAACAGATGAAAAAAGTAAGTGATGTGCTGATAATCGGTTCTGGTATCGCCGGACTTTCCTTCGCGATAAAAGTAGCGGAAAGCCGACCGGAACTTTCCGTTTTGATCCTTACCAAAAACAGCGAGGAAGAAAGCAACACCGCCCGGGCCCAGGGGGGAATAGCAGTGGTGTTGAATAAACTTAAAGATAGTTTTGAACAGCATATTCAAGACACGATGAATGCCGGCAAAGGACTCAGCAATAAAAAAGTTGTAGAAATGGTCGTTTCACAGGCCCCTGATCGTTTGGAAGAACTTATTTCCTGGGGAGCTTCATTTGATAAGGAACATACTGGTGAACTGGCTCTTGGTCTTGAAGGCGGGCATTCCCAGGCCAGAATAGTTCATCATCGGGACCTAACGGGACTGGAGATGGAAAAAACACTTCTTCAGAAAGTGGGAGCTTTGCCAAATATCAGCATTCAGGATCAATACTTTGTTACTGATCTTTTAACGGAAGGACAGAAGGAACAAAAAAAATGTATAGGTGTAAAAGCAATCGATAAGAACAGAAATAAACTTATCCCCATTCAGGCCAGGATAACATTTCTGGCCACCGGGGGTAGCGGGATGATCTTCAGAAATACCACAAATCCTTCGGTAGCGACCGCTGATGGGGTTGCCATTGCTAATAGAGCTGGGGCGAGGATAAAGGATATGGATTTTTTCCAGTTTCATCCTACGGCATTGTATGAACCAGGCAAACACCCCTTATTTCTCGTTTCAGAAGCAGTTAGGGGATTTGGCGCTTATATTATTAATAAGGCCGGAAAACGCTTTCTCTTTAAATATGATCCCCGGGGGGAACTGGCTACCCGGGATATAGTTTCTTCAGCGATCGTAAAGGAATTAAGGGAATCTGGAGAGGAGTCGGTTTTTATAGACTGCCGACATCTTAACGTTCATAACTTTCAGCAGCATTTTCCCACCATAGTATCTTACTGTAATTCAGTGGGAATTAAGCCTGAAAAAGATCTTATTCCTATAGTTCCTGCCGCTCATTATCAATGCGGTGGAATTGAAGTAGATTCCAGTGCCAGGACGTCGATCAGAAATCTTTATGCTTCAGGGGAATGTGCATATACAGGTTTGCACGGGGCAAACCGGCTGGCTTCAAATTCATTGCTGGAAGCCTTAGTCTATTCCCACCAGGCTTTTGAGAACTTAATTAAGAAAATTGATGGTGTTGAACTAACCGGTTTTGAGATATTTGAAACCTCTATTGAGGTAAAAACTGATGATGGAGCTTCCATTGAAAAAAAACTTAGCAGGCTAAATAAACTGATGGGCTATGAGGTGATTCAGGGATCGGACCAAAGCCTTAAAAAAAGGATAATGAAGGAATTGCTTCAGTTAAAAAAAGATATTAATAATGAAGAAAATTGTACGGTTGCATTCTACGAATTAAAAAATATGACTGAAGTGGCAATTTTGATCCTGGAAGAATCAATATCCAGGAATATAAACCTGTCAAAAAATTCACAGATGCGGCTTGCAGTTGATTAGAACTCTTACTTTTACTTTAAAATCTCTTTGTAGATGGGGCTGCTGGTGAAAAATTCAAGATTATTCGAATTCATTTTCATCTTGACTTTTCCGGAGTAATCCTTAACAAGGATATCATCTACGTGCAGGTTTGAACCCTTCCATTTTATTTTTATTTTTTGAACGCGAAGAATTTTTACAAAACTTTCCATATCCCGAAATTCAGAAGTACCATCTATTATACTTTCAACATATTTCACAAGGGCTTTTCTTTTTTTCTCAGGAATTAGCACAAGATCAAGGAAATCGTCTTCTACATCGGCATTGGGAGCAAACTCCAGATTGGGACCTATATAATTAATATTCATCAGTTCTACGAGAAGGAAATTCCCACTAATTTTTATACCATCGGTTTTTATCTTAGCTTTTCTGGGCTCGTAATTCTTAACTATTTCCAACAATACCTTAAAAGTACGTTTCAGTTTTTCTTCCGTAGTTTCCCCTTCCTTCCCTGTATCTTTCATTTTTGAAATCAGTTCGGGGAAAATTCCAAAACCTACTCCTTCCAGGAAAAAATCTTCATCTTTAAGACCGCTTATATGCCCACAAGTGAATTTTTTTATATTCTCTTTGTTTACAGGAAAAGCAGTTTTCAGGTTCTTAAAAATTCCCAGGCTGGTAGCTATATTATTGGCGGTTCCCAGGGGTATTAAATAAACCGGAATATGTTTTAGGGGCATTTTCGTTTGAAACAAGGCTCCTGCAAGTTTTCGTACCGTTCCATCTCCACCGGCAAGAAAGATCACATCCATTTCATTTTGAGTAAAAGATTCCCAGTCTTCATTATCAGTAGATATATAATTAACTGTGAATCCTGAGTTTTCAACCTGGGCTATAATTTCTTCCTGCTTATACGCACCATTCCCAGCAGTGGGATTATGGATTATCTGCGCTTTTTTCATAAATTAAGTCTTTAAATTCAAATTTAAATCACATTGGCAATGATCGTCTTGCACTTAACGAGAACTTATGATTTAAGGTTTAAATTTTTTAAAATTAAAAGTGGAACTCTATTAAAATAATGATAATTTTTGGGACTCGAGGTGTCAGAAAGACTTTTAGCCGTTTATATTTTCGTAAATTAAATTCCAGTAACAATGGAAATTTAAAATATAAAATATGAAAATCCTGGTAACTAATGATGATGGTATTTACAGCCCCGGGCTATCCTGCCTGGCCAGAGTAGCTTCAAATTATGGGGAAGTAATCGTTATGGCCCCAGATGTGGAACAGTCCTCGATGGGACAGGCAATTACATCGGGCAAACCCATTACCTATAAAAACTCCCCGATACATTTTGAAGGAATTGAAGCCTACAGGGTTAGCGGAACCCCTGCTGATTGTGTGGCCCTCGGCACTCATCTCATGGAAGATATAGATCTTGTTGTTTCCGGAATTAATATTGGTTCCAATATTGGAAATTCTGCCTGGCATTCGGGGACACTTTCTGCAGCCAGACAGGCGGTACTTTTTGGAGTACGAGGCATAGCCTTTAGTGTTTCAGTAGGAGAGGGGGAACCAGATTTTGAGTCTTTGGAGCCTTTTGTGAAAGCGGCTTTTGATGAAGTCATTGACGAGGAAGACCGCGAGCTTCTTAATATAAATTTTCCAAGGTTCCCAGATGGCGAAATTCTTTGGACCTCGCAATCAGTAAGGCATTATGACGGAAAGGTGATCGCTAATAAAGATCCCATGGGCCGGCAGCATTACTGGTTTACCGTAATTCCCCTCGAACCCGAGGATGAAGGTTCAGATCGCTGGGCCGTTAAACAAGGTAAAACCAGTATCACTCCCATGATCCTGGATCTTACTGATAAAGATTACCTTCAGAGGAGAGAAAAAGACCGTTAATATTTTTGAATTTTCCTCCTGATATTTTTTAAGGAAGAGCGGTAAATCCGTTCTTCTTAGTTTATTCTGTTTTTATTCCACATTCTTCGGGGTTTTCAAGCAAAGCTTTATACCTCTTTGTCAAGCTTCTGATCTAAAAAAGATGAGAATATTGATATATGTCATTGATGCCCACCTGAATTGCCGATAACTTTAGGTATTCAGAATTCAAAATATGAAGAGGAAGACTATCCTGGATACCCCAGGAATGAATGTGGCGGTCATCGTGGCTCATCCCGATGATGAAACTTTATGGTGCGGAGGCCTTATTCTCATGCATCCTGAACAGAACTGGCATATAATTTCTCTCTGCAGAAAATCAGATCCTGACCGGGCTCCTAAATTCTTTAAAGTTCTGGATTTCCTAAACGCCAAAGGGGGAATGGGGGATTTGGATGATGGCCCGGAACAAGTAAGGCTGGAGGACAAAGTAATCAAGGAAACAATTCTTGAGCTTCTGCCATCTCATTTTTTTGATCTTATCATAACTCACGATCCCGCCGGGGAATATACAAGACACAGGAGGCACGAGGAAACCGGAAAAGCAGTTATCCGGCTTTGGGATGAAAATGAACTGAAGACGAACGAGTTATGGACCTTTGCTTATGAAGATGGTGGAAAAACATATTACCCTAAAGCCATAGCAGTTGCTTCTATTCTTCAACCCCTTCCGGAGAAAATCTGGCGTAAAAAATATTCGCTTATCACCGAAATCTATGGTTTTGACAACGGAGGTTTTGAGGTTGAAACCACTCCGAAAACCGAAGCCTTCTGGAAATTCACTGAACCAGAGCAAGCCATAAAATGGCTCAAAGTCTCCCGATCAGAAAATACTAATAATAAAACTGAAGATATATGAAAGTATTGGTGCTTTACGATTATCCGCCTTCTCCGGGAGGACTGGCTACCCAGGGAGATCTTTTGTTCAGGGGGCTCCTGGAACTGGGAATCGATGCCCACGCCGTTCATTTTGAATCGGCCTTGGAGAAAGAATGGTATTATCGTTGGTTTGAACCGGATATTGTGGTAGGGGTAGGGTATTGGGGCCATACACCCCATCTTATTCTGCACCCACAGCGATATGGAGTTCAGGCAATTCCCTGGTTGGTTGCCGATGGCTATATTGCCAATTACCAGGAAATTCTCAATGAGTTACCACTTATTTTGGTAACCTCAAACTGGGTTAAGGAAATGTATGTGCGGGACGGAATTAAACCCGATAATATTGAAGTACTTCCGGTAGGTTGTGATACAAAAGCATTTGTTCCTATTGATAAAAATGATCCAAAAATTCAGGCGGTAAGAGACGGTCTTGGGATTTCCCCCGAACAGGTAATGATTCTTACCGTTGGAGGTGACGCAGCCTCCAAGGGAGCACAGGAAGTGATGCAGGCTTTGGCAATAATCGATATTCAGGCCCCGGACTGGAAATATGTTTGTAAAGTATGGCCCCAGCCACGAACAAAAGCCCAGAACCTCCTTGATCTGGAACTGGCCAACCAGCTTGGAATTGAAAAGAACATCCTTTACGCTACTAACACCACCTCCCGAAATTTTATGCCCTACCTGATAGGTGCCTGCGATATTTATGCGGCACCTTCCCGCCTGGAGGGATTTGGAATGCCGCAGGTAGAAGCCGGTGCCTGCGGTAAGCCGGTTATTAGTTTAAATGCTATGGGGATGCTAGACACGCTTATTCATAATAAAACTGCATTTCTTGCTGAAATTGCTAAACAGAATGTGGTAAATGACGTGATTCTGGGCAAAGAATCGGGTTTTAAAAAAAATCATAAGGTGAGTTTTGATTTTCCGCGGACTGTGGATTATCGGGCAAATGTGCAGGATATTGCAAAATATCTTTTGCAGCTAATGCATGATGCTGAATTACGCCAAAATATGGGGGAAGCGGCCAGGAAGCATGTAGTTGAAAATTTTGACTACAAAATCGTGGCAAGTAGGTTTGTCCAGATAATTCAGGATAAGCTTGGAATTGATTAAAGCTGAGCAGGATGAATACTGAAAATAGAAATAAGGTTGAAGCAGCTAAGAAAGCCGCTTTGGACATTTTAATTAATAATTCCAGGGGCACAAGGCATGGGCTACCAAGAACAGCTGCCTGGGGCTATCCAGAACCTTATACAAGGGACCTAATGCTTGCAATTTTAGGCGTAGGGGTGAGCGGAAATACTGAACTGATCGCCAGTTACAGAAAGGTATTGGAAAAACTTTCTGAGACACAGTCTGGAAAGGGGCATATTCCCTCTCTTGCTAATGACAAGGAAGATAGGGGAGCTAGTGATACTACGCCTTTGTTTTTGCTCGGTGTCGGCATATACCGGAAACTTCTAAAAGACCCCGATTTTCTAAAGGAAGCTGTGGATAAAGCACTTTTGTGGATGGAATATCAAAGTCCTGCAGATCAATACCTTGTGGCTCAACAGCCCACTAGTGACTGGAGGGATGAGCAGTGGGTGTTAGGATATGGACTTTTTGTAAATACGCTCGTATACAGTTATTTGAGAATTTTAGGCCATAATAAAAGAGCTGATTCTATTCGAAATGAAATGGGAAGATTTACCATTACTGCAAAAAAAATGCATCATTATGTGCATGAAGGTTTGGTTTTAAAAAATAAACCCTATTACGCCCTTTGGTCTTATAAAATATTAAGCAGTGAACGTTTCGATCTTCTGGGGAACAGTCTGGCTATTCTTTCCGGCTTAAGTTCCCCTTCCAGGTCCAGAAAGATGATCACCTGGATCGAAAAGGAATGCGAAGCCATGAAAATAAGCGGAAACCTGGCGGTAGATCTCCCTCCAAATCTTTTTCCGTTTATTAAGCCCAGAGACCTTGACTGGCGCGAGAGATACGGCTCTTTCAATCTTCCCGGCGATTACCATAATGGCGGAATTTGGCCATTTATAAGTGGAATTTATATAGCAGCCTTGGTGGCTGCTGAAAAATATACTCTGGCAGAGAAAAAACTGCTGGAATTAACCAGGGTGGTTTCTAAGTCCCGGGATCCCGAATTGGAATTTGGCTTTAATGAATGGATAAAAGCCCAGGATGGAGCTCCCAAAGGACAGGATTGGCAAACCTGGAGTGCTGCCTTATATCTCTATGCTGCCAATTGTGTGATCACCAAAAAAACCGACTTTTTTGATGAAATGCGCAAAAAAACTCCTTTAGACGGAGAATAAATTAAAGCTGTTATTTTTTCAACTCTGCAAATAAGTCATCCATATTCACCACAGCATATGTGGAAGAATAATCAGATACGGCATAAGGCAGGATCAGGTTATTGTTGTGAATTATAGATCCGCAGGAATATACCACATTGGGAACATATCCTTCGCGCTCACTTTCCAGTGGGGCAATAAGGGGCTCTTTTAATCTTCCAATTTCTTTGGTGGGGTCATCGAGGTCCAACAGGGACGCTCCAATGCAGTAGCGACGCATAGGGCCTACGCCATGCGTTAAAACCAGCCAACCTTCTTCGGTCCAGATGGGAGAACCACAATTTCCAATTTGAGTAAATTCCCAGGGATATTTAGGTTCCTGTATTTTAATTGGATCATTCCACAGGGTTGGTCTTTCAGAAAACATGAGGTAATTATTTACGCCATCGATTCGGGCAAGCATAGCATATTTTCCATTTACTTTCCTCGGAAAAAAGGCAAGATTCTTGTCTTTTGCACCATTTCCATGAAGTGGCATTATTCTGAAGGTATAAAAATCATCTGTAGAGGCAAGCTTTGGTAAAATGGTGTGGCCGTTATAGGCGGTATAAGTAGCGTAAATCTTAGTTGTCTCATCCTCGTCGTGGAAACAAACAAAACGGGCATCCTCAATTCCCCGACTTTCTGAAGCAGATATCGGGAAAATAACCCTTTCTGAAATATCTGAATCGTGATGGAATTTCAGGTCATAGAAAGAATCTACCAACCAGGTGATTTCTTCTAAAGCCATCCGTTTTTCAGCCTTAATGCGTTTATTATTTAAGACCTGGGCCACCGACTCTTTTAGGGCATAGTATTCAAACTTCTCAGGAAGGTGTTCCATTATTGTCATTAAATACTTTTCGGGAATCTCCATTTCCCTTAATTTTTCAATAAAACGTCCCTTATCATAGAGTTTTTTATGAGAGATCTCCGGCATATCTATATCTTCTCCAATTTTTCTTAATTTAAGATTACAATTTTTGTCGATTATAGCTCTTCGGAAAACAATGGAGGAGATATGGCCTTCACCCGTTGCCCTGAAAGATAGAATTACCCTCTTTTCACCAGGTTCCAGTAGGGTTTGATCGAAATCTTCCATAATTGAAGGATTAAAGAATGCTGCAGATTCTATAGAATATTCCATAGTACAATAGGCTCCTATCAGTAGTTTCTGCTCTTCAGATAGTTGTGAAATGTCTATCTTCATCTCTTCCATAATCCCGTGAAGATGCTCAGAGTGTTTTTTAAAAACACGAGAGATATTTCTGTGGCGATGAGCAAATTCCCGCAAGGTTTGTTCCAGCGCTAATTCAACCTGCGTTTTATCTAAGGATAAAACTCTGGCAATAAGTTTTTGCGTTCTTAAATCTCCTGCTCTGAAAAACCGGGCCAGGATCCTACTCGAATCCGGAAGGAAATGGACATCTTTCCTGTTAACTGTTACACTCATCTTACTAAATTTAAGGCTGAAATTCCTATTAAAGATAGTGAATAAGTGTTTGACCTTTATGGCCGGAATAGAAATTATTTAGTAATGCGCCCATCTTCCAGGTATATAATCCTATCTGTTCTTTTGGCTAGATCTTCATCATGCGTTACCATAAGCAGTGACAAACCTTTTTCGTCTTTCAAAGTCTTCAGAATCTGGAATAAATTCTCTGAGTTATAACTATCAAGGTTCCCGGTTGGTTCATCGCCTATAAGAAGTATTGGTTCATTTATAAGCGCACGTGCAACAGCAACCCTTTGTTTCTCTCCTCCTGAAATTTTTGATGCCCTTTGCGAAGCCAGGTGGTCAATATTCAGTTTTTGAAGTAAATCCATAGCCTCTTCCCTGATCTCCTGCGGAGTTTTTAATCCTAATTTTTTTGCCGGGAGCATTACATTCTCTATTACACTAAACTCTGGCAAAAGATAATGGAACTGAAATATGAAACCTATCTTCTTATTCCGAATATGTGATAGTTTCTGCTGAGATTTCCCGGTTACAAGTTCATCCTGAAGGTAAAGCTCTCCACTATAATCGGTATCCATAGTAGAAAGAATATAAAGTAAAGTAGATTTGCCGGAACCCGATTTGCCCATAATACTGGCAAATTCGCCCTCTTTGACTCCCATAGAAATATCCTTGAGCACATGGAATGGTTTAAGCTTTCCGAAATATTTATTGATATTTTTTGTTTCCAGAATTAGACTCATAATTACTTTAGTTTCCCCTGATTATTTGCACCGGATCTATATTCTTTGCCCTTTTTGAAGGAAAATAAGCCGCGATAAAAGTAGATAGAAGAGCGAAAAAGATCCCTATTACATAATTGGCCGGATTATAATTTACAGGATAAGTCGTTATAGTGGGCAAGGCATCGGTTTCAAAGGGAACATTGTCGATAAGATTAGACAGCCCTAAGCCGAGGATTAATCCAAGAATCCCTCCGGAGATTCCAATGAAAGCCGCCTGACTCAGGAAAATCAGTTGTACATCTGACCCCGAAAAACCAATTGCTTTGAGAATAGCTATATCATTCATCTTTTCATAAATAAGCATATTCTGAATATTATAGATCCCAAAACCCGCAACAATTAATAGCGTGATAGATACCGCATAAGTGATAAGATTTCTGACATTGGTTCCTGTTTCAAATTGCGCGTTTATTTCATTAATGTCTACGGCAGACACATTATATTTTTTTTCCATGACTTTGGCCAGGGCAGGGGCATGAGTGATATCATTAAGTTTTATATTGATATCGGTGATGTAGTTTTCAGCTTCGCCTAAAATCCTTTGTACGGTTTTAAGGTTTGCGAAACTCTGAATGTCATCAATTTCGGCTAAACCACTTTGGTAAATACCCACTACCTTTAAATGGAACCTGTCTCCCCTGGCTGTACTTACCAATACTTTTCTCCCCGCAGTTAGCGACAATTTTTCAGCTATTCCCGATCCCAGTAGAATTCCATTTTCAGTATTTCTCAAATCCAAAACGGTTCCCTGGGTAATATAATCCTGAATATTTGAGAGTTTGGATTCTTTCATAATATCTACTCCGGTTAAATTTCCGCCTAATTCGATATTTCCTGACAGGTAGAATATTTGGGCTTGAATTTGCGGGGTTGCGCCCAGAACCTTTTCATTCTTCTCAAGATCATTCAGGATCGGTAAGGCATTATGAATTTTCCTCTGGTTCTGTTTGGGTTTTATTGAATGAATTATAGGGAGGGCATCTTCATAATCATTATAAAGCGCGATTGGTTGCTTTTCGCTGGGTTTAATTTCATTAAAGAGATGAATGTGGGGCACCTGATTTAAAATCAGGTTGTCTAACATTGAATTAAGACCTGTCATGAAACTGACCAAGGTAATATAAGCGGCAATCCCAAAAGTAACTCCAATTGATGCTGTGACGGTAGATTTCAGTTTAGTGAAAAGATGCGTCCTTGCGATTTCCAATATTACCTTCCAGGATCTCATTGGTCTGGTTTGTGAACAGGTTCATTTTCATCTATACCGGAAATAATTTCTATGTGCTCCATATCCTGAAGTCCGGTAACAATCTTTTTGGGGCCGTCTTCGGTGAGCACATAGTTTTCATCCAGAAGAAACTCTTTAGGAATGACTAATGCATCATCCTTCTCAGCAACCACGATATTAGCTTCTCCCACCAGGCCAGGAAATAATTTGGGGGGATCCTTCATAAAAACAGCATCAATCTTAAAAGTCTGGGAACTTTCATCTTTAGCCGGATATATTTTTTTAATCCTAGCCTCAAAAACCCGGGAACCATAGGCATCTAAAGTGACCAGGGTTTTCTGCCCAACTTCCAGTTTGACAATGTCCATTTCATCAACCAGGAGCTCTATTACAAAATTATTTGCACTTCCAATAAGTGCTAGTGGTTCTACCGTATTAACAATTTCACCGGGCTCTTTATACAGGGCATAAACAAGACCTTTCATTTTACTGGTGACGGTGTATTCCCCGGAAGAAAATTCCGAAGCCTTATAAGTGTTCAAAGCCTGTCTAACCTGAATTGATAATTCTTTCCTGGTACGTTCATATTCTTCTTTTAAAAGCTGAAGATTATTGCTGGATAGTTCATAGGCCAGCTTTCTGTTTTCGTAATCAGTTTTAGAGCCTATGTTCTGCTCCCACAGTCTTTTCTGTCGCATAAAATTGATAGAATCATTTCGAAAATTAAGAGAGGCCGATTGAATTTCCTTTTCCAATGATTTAAGCAGTGCAGATTTTCCACTATAATTATCCCTGGCTTGCTGAAAACTCAGTTTTGCATTCTCCATATTTAATTCAGGAGCAATATTTATGAGTTGAATTATAGGTGTTTCAGTTTCAACCAGGTCACCTTCCTCGACCAGATTCTTATCAAGTATCCCTATTACGGTGGCGTAAGCCCGATAAAGACTATCCGGTTGAATAATTGCAGAGGAATATACAGATTCTACCAATTTGGTCCTTTGAGGTGTAGTTTTCTCAACCGACTTTGAACACGAGAAAAAAAACAGAAAAGCAGAAATTATTATAACAGCTTTCATTGGATCACATCTTTATCAAATTAAATCAAAAATCTGCTAAGAAAATATGATGAAAGTCATTGAAGGCTAAGGCCCTGTAGATTGGGGTTTAGATATTTGAAGAGAAAATATTTCTGATAAAATTCGTAACGAGAACGAGTAATTTCAGGAAGCTATTTTAAACCTTTTAAAAAGACATAAAATGATATAGTGGGCATGAGCGCCTGGTGACAAAGAAGGCCTACTTTATGTATTGGTCTTTTATCAACTGGATGACTGGATTAATTTACATCCACCTTTGTGTCAGCCAATCAGTATATCTTAGGAGTTCCGATTAGCTTAGTTAGAGGAACTCCAAATTTGCAGAAAACTAAGCTAAACAGGCAGATTAGGCTCCTTTTTAAAGAAGACACTAAAGGTAGTACCTTCTCCCTCTTCGCTCTCGAGTTTTATCCTGCCCTTATTTTCTTCGATCATATTTTTCACTACATAGAGCCCCATCCCGGTTCCCTGGATATTTTTAAATAATCTTGAAGATTTTTTAAACACTCGTCTCTGATCCTCTGTTGCTATACCCAATCCATTATCTTTAACACAAAGTATCACAAAACCGTCCACTTCCTCGGTGGATATTTTAATCTCTGATGTTTTATTGGGATCACTAAATTTAACAGCATTATGAATAAGGTTGTAAAACACACTTCTCAGACTACTTTTGGGAAAGATAATTTCTCTTACTTTCAAATCTGTGGTAATCTTTATCTTTTTACTTCTGATATCTCCTTTAAGGGCGGTAAGTATGTCATAACTGATCTCTTCAATGTTCAGCGCCATCTCATCTGTAGCCTGTCCATTTTCTTCCACCTTCCCTGAGGTAAAATCCTCAACTATGGCATCCAGGGTTCTCGAGGATTCTTTGAGGGTATTGATCCATTTCTTGAACTGTCTTGAATCATTTTTTTGATGTGCCATCAATAACCCGTCAGCGATTAAAGTAATGGTCGAAATGGGTTGCCGAATGTCGTGTGATAATGCATACTTAAGAGTCTCGTACTGAGAGTTTAATTTTTCTAATTCTCTCAATGCCTTCAATCGCCTTGTTATATCCACAAAAGTGATGATAACCCCATTGATAACGTCTTCTTCGTGCTCTATATAAGGTACAATATTCATCTGAAACCAGCGACCGTCAGTGGTCTGCACTTCTTTTTCAAGAACCTTGCTCGAATTATCTATTATTTCCTGAATATCTTCAACAACGCTGGGATAGCGTAGATTATCTTTTACATCAGCGATATTCTTACCCACATGATCATAGCTAAGGGAAAACTGCTTCATCGCAGGTGGCGTGAAGATCCTCAAAATGAGATCAGCATCTACAAATAGCTGTGGAATTATAGTATTGGAAAAGTAATTAGAAAGGTCAAAATTGAGTTTTCGTAATTGTCGGGCATCATTTCTCGGGGTTTCAGTCATATATGCAAATCTAAGATATTAATTGTTAACAACATAAAAACTTAAAACTACTTGGGAATAACTTTTAAATTTTAAGTAAGATAGATTTTGAATTTGTTAAAAAAAATTCTTCCGTTTATAGAGCCTAACAAAAACGTGGAAAGTAGTTTTGGTATCCTTGAAAAAAAGGCCTCGCAGAAAATTATTTCTGGATTAAATTTGTTTTTAGGGATAAACTTCAAGCGGTAGGTATCCTAAGTGGTGAAGTGACAAAAAAAAGCCCGAAGGCTAGCTCCTGCCGGGATTTTCTTCTTCTTTATTGATTAATATTTTTTTCTAGAGAAAGGAATAGTCGCCAGTACCATCAAAACTTTTAAGGGTTATAGTGGCAGTCCATTCACCTGGGATACCCTCTTCGGTTGTGCCATCGGCGGACTTTGCGCCAGAATCTGCGCTTAAGGTTTTATCAAGCATCACGGTTCCGGCATCATCTTTTAAGGTCAAGTTGAAGCTTCCATTGGTAGCATCATTTATGGTCATATCCCAGCCTGCTTTTGAACTGGAATTGGCAAAACTCCAAGTTTTTGTAGCTGTTCCTCCGTTGCCTTTGACATCTCCGGAATTGTTGTTTTCTGAATTGACATTAATACTAGCTGTTAAATCATCTTTATCGCAGCTTGCAAAAGAAAGAAAAAGTGTTAGCATAAGGAATAATCCTGAGAATTTCGTAATCAAAGCTTTTTTCATTTTGTGGATTTAAGTCGAAAAATTATAGGCAATAAAAATAATGAATAATTAAATGATATTTCATATTTATTATTGCTTCTGGATTGAGCTTCGGTTGCTTCTTTTGTTCGTATAACCCCTAGTATTTATACTTTAATTTCAGGATTACCTCCCGCTGGTTGGTGGTCCTGAGTGGGGGGAGTGACAAAGAAAAGCCCGCAGGCTAACGCCTCCATAGTGTTTTTATTGGTCCGGTGGCTTGTGAGCGGAGTTACATCTAAAACAATTTCATTTTTACCGGAAACGCTTCGTATTTCTAACTTCTAAATTCAGGATTACCTCCCGCTGGTCGGTGATTCTGAGTGGGGAAGTGACAAAGGAAAGCCCGCAGGCTAACGCCTGCCTGGACTTTTTTGTTGGCCCTGCGGCTAGAAAGCAAGCTTTCGCCTTGGACCAACAAAAAAGCCCCGCACATTCCGTGCAGGGCTTTTCTTTGTCGGGGTGGCAGGA
>NZ_JBEPWD010000025.1:0-29777 GCF_041642575.1 Salegentibacter sp.
AGGACCTCGGTTCCTATCTTGATGGGCTCTTATACGATAAATACCTCACCTATTGGGATTATATCAGTATTGACACTCTCTTAAGTCTCCAAAATACCCTAACGCATTTTCCCGATGAGAAGATCTTCATTTCTTATCATCAGATCACCGAATTATATTTCAAGCTCATAATTCATGAGCAAAAACAAATAATTGAAGCCAAAGATGAAGATGCGGCATTTTATACTGAAAAATTTCACCGATTAAATAGATACTTCAGGATTCTTACCGATTCTTTTGATGTAATGATCAAAGGGATGGATAGGCAACAATTTTTGAAATTCAGAATGGCGCTCTTGCCTGCGAGTGGATTCCAGTCGGCGCAGTTCAGAATGATAGAGATCTATTCCACTCCTCTTGAAAATTTAGTTCCCTTTGAGAGTCGCGCTGAATTTTCTGCTGAAAACGAATTCGAAGAATTGTTGGAAAACATATACTGGAAAAGAGGGGGCATAGACCTGAAAAGCGGTGAAAAGACGCTTACTCTTAAACAATTTGAAGAACGTTATACCGAAAGCTTTTTAAAGTTGGCACGTGAAGTTGAAGGAAAGACCCTCTATCATACTTACCTGAATTTACCTGAAGAAATTAAAAATAATTCGGGATTAATTAATGCATTGCGTAATTTTGACGTTTATGTAAATATCAATTGGCCTTTGATGCATATTGGTGCCGCATATCGCTATTTGAATAAAGACAATAAAACCATTAAAGCAACCGGAGGTACTAACTGGAAGGAATTTCTTCCACCGGGCTTTCAAAAAAACAGTTTCTTTCCTAATTTGTGGAGTGAAGAAGAATTAAAAGAATGGGGCAAAGAATGGGTAGAAAATAAGTTTAATACAGAAAAAACAGCTTGAAAAAATTGAAAAAGTTTAGTTACCTGATGTTGATAATGCTGGCCTTTACTGCCTGCAATGAGGAAGTGAAGGATGAAGCCATGAATAAGGATATGGCAGAGGTGAAGGCGCCACCGGTGGTAAAAGAATATGGTTTTGTGCTCAACGATTTTGAGGTGGTGGTTGATACTATTGCCAGAGGAGACTTTTTTGGAAGTATCCTCGATAGACAAGGTGTGAGCCCGGCAAAAGTGCATGAAATCGCAGAAAAGGTAAAAGACACTTTTAATCCTGCAAGGATAAGGGCCGGCAAGAAATATATAATCTTAAAAGATAAAGACTCTGCCCAAACCCCAAAATTCTTTATTTACGAGAATGACAAAATAAACTATACGGTAGTAAACCTGGAAGATGTTAGTGCCTATAAAGATAGACGACCCGTTACTATCAAAAAACGAGAAGTTTCCGGGGTGATTACCTCTTCCCTTTCAGAAGCGATGCAGAATCAAGGCTTGAGCAATCTCCTGGTTTATGAACTATCCAATATTTACCAGTGGAGTATTGATTTCTTTAAACTTCAAAAAGGAGATCAGTTTAAAATGGTTTATGACGAAAAATATATTGACGATACTGTTTTTGTTGGAATTGAAAATGTGGAGGCAGCTGTTTTTAAGCATTCCGGAAGACCTTTCTATGCTTTTAATTATGAAACCGACTCAGTAACGGGGCAGGCCAACTTTTATGATGAAGAGGCCAAAGCACTTCAAAGCTTCTTTCTGAAAGCTCCTTTAAACTACAGCCGAATTTCAAGCCGTTATACCAAGCGTAGATTTCACCCTGTGCAAAAGCGGTGGAAAGCTCACTTGGGAACCGATTACGCTGCTGCCACCGGCACTCCTATTGTAAGTACGGCCGATGGTACTGTAATTGCTTCAAGTTACACCTCTGCTAACGGGAATTATGTAAAGGTGCGTCATAACGGTAAATACACTACTCAATACCTTCATATGTCTAAACGAAATGTACGCAATGGCCAAAGTGTAAAACAGGGCGATATCATTGGGTATGTTGGAAGTACCGGCCTTGCTACCGGCCCCCATGTATGTTATCGTTTTTGGGTCAATGGTCAACAGGTTGATCCTTACCGCCAGAATTTACCTACTGCAAAACATATTGAAGATGAGCATAAAGAGACTTACTTCGCTACTATTGATGAGCTAAAACAGAGACTCGATAAGATTCCCTATCAGGAAATTTAAATTGAACCCTACCGGGATTCTGAAACCTCTATTATTTTTTTAAGTTGAATACGAGGCCTTCTTCGTATTTTTCTTTTTTAAATTTGCACTTCATTTGAATTTTTAATTAAAAATAACCGCCGTGAAAAATATAAATCCAACTCAAACAACTGCCTGGAAGAAGTTATCTGAACATTATAAGGAGGTAAAAGACCTGGAGATGAAGGAATTATTTAATCAAGATTCCGATCGTGCAGCTGGATTTACCTTAGAATGGGAAGATTTATATCTCGACCTCAGCAAAAACCGAATTACTTCAAAAACCAGGGAGTTACTTAACGACCTGGCCCGTGAGTGCGCGCTACCGGAAGCTATTGAATCATATTTTTCGGGGGAAGCAATTAATAAAACAGAGGGGCGCCCGGTTTTGCATACCGCATTAAGGGCTGCCGATGATGCCGAAATTAAAGTTGATGGAGAAAATGTAGTTCCTGAAGTTCAGGAGGTAAAAAGAAAGATCGAGAAATTCACCAACTCGGTTATAGATGGAAGTAAAAAAGGTTATACCGGCAAAGCCTTCACCGATGTTGTAAATATCGGCATTGGCGGTTCAGATCTCGGACCGGTAATGGTTACTGAAGCCTTAAAACACTATAATAATCATCTGAAGGTACACTTTATCTCGAATGTAGATGGGGATCATGTACATGAACTTATTAATGACCTTAACCCGGAAACCACTCTTTTCCTGGTTGTTTCTAAAACTTTTACCACCCAGGAGACAAGATCGAATGCGACTACTATTCGGAATTGGTTTAGAAAAACAGCACCACAGGAAGCGGTGTCACGGCATTTTGTGGCTGTTTCCACCAACCTGGAAAAGGTAGAAGAATTCGGAATTGATATTCAAAACGTATTCCCGATGTGGGATTGGGTTGGTGGTCGCTTTTCACTTTGGAGTGCTGTAGGCTTGTCTATTAGTCTTGCCGTAGGTTATAATAATTTTGAAGCGCTTTTGAAAGGAGCCCAAAAGATGGACCGTCATTTTAAGGAAACCGATCTTTCAGAAAATATGCCTGTGCAACTGGCAATGTTAAGTGTATGGTATAATAACTTCTTTAAAGCCGAAAGCGAAGCCGTGATTCCTTATACTCAATATCTTCACAGATTACCGGCTTATTTGCAGCAAGCTATTATGGAAAGCAATGGCAAGAGTGTAGACCGTAATGGGGAAAAGGTAGATTACCAAACCGGAACCCTTATTTGGGGAGAACCCGGAACCAATTCACAGCACGCATTTTTCCAGTTGATTCACCAGGGCACAAAATTGATCCCTGCCGATTTCATTGGATTTAAAGAAAGTCTTTTCGGGGATACCGACCATCATAACAAACTTATGGCCAACTTCTTTGCTCAGACAGAAGCCTTGCTTCAGGGAAAAACTGCTCAGGAAGTGAGAAAAGAACTTGAAGAAAAAGGGATGACCCAGGATGATCTGGAAGAACTACTACCTTTTAAAGTTTTTGAAGGAAACAAACCTACCAACACCCTTTTGATTGATAAACTAACTCCTGAAAGTCTTGGGAAACTTGTGGCTATGTATGAACATAAGATCTTTGTTCAGGGGGTGATCTGGAATATTTTCAGCTATGATCAATGGGGAGTAGAATTAGGAAAACAATTGGCAACAAATATTCTTACCGAAATAGAAAACAAGGACTTAGCCGACCATGACTCATCTACTAATAATTTGTTAAAGCACTTTATGCAGTAAATTGGGGTTCTGAGTAAAAAGCTTTCAAATTTTAGTCCTCATAAATTCAATTAGTTATAAAATTGTTATAATTTTGGCCACGCAAAAGTTAAAAATCTTAACATTCAGATAAAGTATCGAATGTGGAAATAGGTTTCTTTTGCAAGGAAAAATTAACTCAAAACAAACAATTTTAAAACATGAGGAAATTATTAGCTCTAGCCTTGTTTTTAACATCCGCTACCATTTTTGCTCAGGGAACACTTACCGGAAAGGTAATGGATTCTGACATGGGAGGTCCACTTCCTGGAGCAAACGTAATGGTGGAAGGCACCAGTACAGGAACAACCACAAATTTTGATGGAGAATTCAGCCTAAAAGTGAATGAAGCTTCGGGTACTCTTGAAATTTCATTTGTTGGCTATGAACCCTATCTTTTGGATTACTCAATTCCGGAGATGGGTCAAACCGTAGATCTTGGCGAAATAAGCCTAAATCCTGATGCGGCAGCCTTAGATGAAATTATAATTACCAGCTATTCTCTGGCTATTGATCGAAAAACTCCGGTTGCTGTTTCTACAATTCAGGCTGCAGAAATTGAAACTCGTTTGGGAAACCAGGAATTTCCTGAATTATTAAATTCAACTCCGGGTGTTTACGCTACGAAATCTGGTGGGGGATTTGGAGATGCGGAACTTCGTTTAAGAGGTTTTAATTCCGAGAATATTGCTGTAATGATTAACGGCGTTCCTGTAAACGATATGGAAAACGGACGCGTTTACTGGAGTAACTGGGCAGGACTTTCTGATGTTACCCGTTCTATGCAGGTGCAAAGAGGTTTGGGTGCAGCGAGGGTTGCTGTTCCTTCAATTGGAGGTACTATAAATATCCTTACCAAAACTACCGACATGGAAAAGGGAGGAAATATTTTTGCCGGTACTGGAAATGACGGGTATCAAAAATATGGCTTTACTTTGTCTACAGGTCTTTTAGATAATGGATTTGCCGCAACCATTAGCGCTTCAAAAACTTCCGGTGACGGGTATATAGATGGAACTCCATTTGAGGGATATTCTTATTTCGTGAATCTTTCTAAAGATTTTGGAGATGATCACAAACTTTCTTTCACTGCCTTTGGTGCACCACAGGAGCACGGACAAAGATGGAACAGACTTCCAATTAAAACTTTTAGAGAAAGCGACCGTGACGAGAAATACAATACAAACTGGGGATATAAAAACGGTGAATTCTTTACGTTTAGCGAAAATTTTTACCACAAACCTCAAATTAGCTTAAACCATTTTTGGAGAATAAGTGATAGAACCGATGTTTCTACCGCGGCTTATTTTTCTACCGGGACCGGTGGAGGAATGCGTGTATTAGGTGAAGATAAAACCCAGGGCCCTGATTACCGCTTCGGAGAAATGCAACCAGTTAATTTTGACGCAATTGTATCTGAAAATATAGAAAGCGGTGCGCTTGGTTCAGAAACCATTAGAGGCTCTAGCCGAAATGATCATACCTGGTATGGTATCCTTTCAACATTAAGCACCGATATTACTGATGAACTAGAGCTTATGGCCGGTTTAGATTTAAGGAGCTATGAGGGAAGACATTTTCAGGAAGTAGATGACCTTTTAGGTGGAAGTTACTTTTACAGTGATAGAAATGTAAACAATCCTGTTCATGCTGCGCAGGTTGGAGACAAGATCAATTACAATAACGACGGTCTTGTGAACTGGATCGGTGGTTTTGCTCAAGCCGAATATTCAAATAATCAGCTTTCTGCTTTTGCCAACCTTGCCATTTCAAATACCGCTTATAAGCGAATTGATTACTTTAGATATTTAGATAGTGACCCAAATCAGGAAACCGATTGGGCCAACTTTATGGGGTATAGTGCAAAAGGTGGTGCAAACTATAATATTGATGACAACCATAATGTTTTTGCCAATGTTGGTTACTTTGAAAAAGCACCATTTATGAATGCTGTTTTCTTACAGAATGATAACATTCTGAATGAAAACGCAGAAAACCAGAAAATAACAAGTGCTGAACTTGGTTATGGCTTCAGAAGCCAGGCTCTTTCAGGTACGATTAACGCTTACTGGACGAACTGGAAAGACAGAACACTAACCAGATCTTTTGAAGGCCAGGGAGGTGAATTAAGAACTGCCAATATTCTTGGAATTGATGCCTTGCATAAGGGTGTTGAACTTGATTTCAGGTACAGACCATTAAATATTGAAGCACTTGAAGTAAGAGGTATGGTATCTGTTGGAGATTGGATATGGCAAGATGATGTAACCGGTGTAGAAATTTTTGATGAAGAAGGGCAATTGGAAGAGACGGTTGATATTTTCATTAAAGATCTTAAAGTAGGAAACTCGGCCCAAACTTCTATGGCTTTAGGCGCTGATTATGAAGTCCTGGAAGATTTAAAATTGCGTGCTAACTGGATGTACTTTTCTGATTTATATGCAGATTTTGACCCGAACGATCGTTTGGTTACCAGAGATGATGATGGAGAGATAGACGAAAGCCAAAGAATGGGCCAGGCATGGGAAGTTCCTGCATACAGTCTGCTTGATTTAGGTCTTACCTATGGATTTGATTTTGGTGGATTCGATGCAGTCTTAAATGGTAATGTCAACAACATTCTTGACACTACTTATATTGCAGACGCAAGAGATTCAGATGGTACAGCAAGAGGAGCCGAGGTATGGTACGGTTTCGGAAGGACCTTTTCTTTTGGTCTAAAACTTAATTTCTAAAAAATACACAAAATGAAAAAGTTAGTTTATCTTTTTATGATGATAATAGGTTTAGCCTTTACCGGTTGTGAACCTATGGAAGACATCCATGAAGAAATTGATGCAACCCTGGATGATGGCGTAGAAGGTAGTACAGATTATGTGCTTACTGAAGAAGATTATGATGCTTTAGACCTTGGCTTTGGTAGCTTTAATTCTGTGGACGAAGCAGGAGAATTAATCCCTGGATTATTGACCAATCACTTTCCGGTATGGGGTGAAGGATCGCTTGTAAATGTTACTTTTAATCTTTATGATCCTATCAGGATTGAAGAATATACCGTTGCTTCTTCAGAATATGCCGAAATCGGTCTTGAAGAGAATTATTTCGCAGGATTTGGAGATATCGAAGATTTCCTTGAATATAAATATCCTAGAGCAGAAAACGGAGATTATGTAGAGCTAACCTACCAGGTACTTGCCGATGAGGAGAATTACACCCTGGATGCTGATGATTTCGATCTAATCGAAGAAAAGCTTGGTGATACCTATCCGGAACCGGCTTCAAGTGCAGGAAATTACAGCAACTTCGAAAGAAGAGATAGTAATGACGCTTACTGGAGTGAGGAAATGATCCTTGAAGCTATTAATGTGGTTCTTTCTGAAAATATTGATGGCGTTGTTGGACAGAAATACAATGTTTCCTACAGAATATATGATGGTAGCGCAGGTACTGAAAGTATGACTGTTCAATTTGATGGTAATGCCTATATCTTAGCCAGCGGAACTGCTTATGAGTTAGATAATGATGACTATGATTTTATAGGTGATGAATTGGGTGATGATTATCCTGGTCCTGCTGGCAATGCAGCTCAGTTTAACAGCTTTGACGTAAGGTCCAGCAGCGACAATTACTGGAGCAACGAAATGATCCTGGAGGCTATTAACATCCTGCTAATGGAAGAAAATCCAACAGCAGAAGATGGAGCTAAATTTGATGTTTCTTACGATGTTTATAGTGGGAGCGTTTCAACTGTTACTAATTCTGTAGTAATGGTAGATGGTGAATATGTTATAGATGAAGAAGCCTCTGTTTCTACCATTGAAGAAACTAATGTTTATGCTTTTACAAACGGTCGTTGGAATGAGCCATATATGCTTCCCGAAGATACATATCAAGATGAATTTGAACAGCAATATGGAAATTTTGATGATGAAGAAGAAGCAGCCTTTTACATAGCAAGGTACATCGAGCCTATGTTTCCTTATGCTGAAGAAGGTGATTATTTCTCGGTGGGTTATAATTTTTATAATGGGGACGATACAGTAACTCGCTATGCTAACTTTATCTTTGAAGGTGGTGAATGGAACTATATCCCTAGCACCATTGAAGAAACTATTCAGTTTGGGCATAATGGAGAAACATGGGAGCCAGATAACACTATTGCGTACACTTTAACCGAGGCTGATTTTGAATTCATCGGTGATGCTTTCATAGATACTTATCCCGGCCCGGCTGATAACGCAGGCTATTTTGGAAGTTTTGACAGGCGGTCAACTTCAGATAACTATTGGAGCAATGATATGATCCTTGAAGCCTTAAATATTTTCTTAGATGAATTAGATCCTAATGCAGAAGAAGGTCAGCGTTATGCTGTCACCTATGAAGTCTACACCGGATCGGCTGGATTTGAAACTATGAGTGTGATAAAAGAAGATGGAGAATGGATTCTTAATGAATAAGAATAAAATTAAATAATATCAGAAAAACCTCTTATCTGTAACGGATAAGAGGTTTTTATTTGCCGGAAGGTGTACTTTCTTTCAGGCAGTTTAACAGCTTTTAATTGAAAAGGAAAAACAGAAGATGAAAAAACTATTTTTAATAAGCCTTTTGGCTTTCGGTATCAATGCCTGTAGTAGTGATGATGGAGTGGATCCGGTGGTTACACCCCCAGCAGAAAATATGCCTGAAGCCGTGGATGATGCTCTTAACGCCAGTGAAAACACGCAGTTAATAATTGAGGCTGAAACCTTACTTGCAAATGACGAATTGGTAGACAAAGCCAGGATCACTTCTATTGATAGCGAGACTTCAAATGGAGGGACCCTAACAGATAACCGGGATGGCACCTATACTTATATGCCTCCTGAAGACTTCCAGGGTGAAGATAATTTTTCTTATACTATTTGTGTGCCTTTAAGCGATCGCTGTGATACAGCCGAGGTGGTTGTAAGCGTTGGAGATGCCGGAGATCCGGTTGCAAGAGATGATGAATATGAAACCCAGGAAGGTACTACTCTTTCTATTAAAAATTATCTGGAAAATGATGATGTAGTAGATAATGCCACACTTTCTACCATAAATACCGATGAAACTTCAGGTACTGTGGTTTTGGAAAATGATGGTTCAATTACCTATACTCCGGAAAATGGATTTTCCGGGGAAGACACCTTCTCCTATACAATTTGTGATGATGATGAAACTCCGTCCTGCTCTACCGCTCTAATAACTGTACTGGTAATAGACGCAGGTTCTCCTGTCGCTAATGATGATTCTGTGATCCTTCAGATGGGAAGTTCTGAAACAAGCCTTGGAAACCTTTTGAACAATGATGAGGTTATTGATGACGCCGAAATAACTTCAATAGACGATTCCAGCACAAGAGGAACAGTTACTTTAAAGGACGATGGTACGATAACTTATCAACCGCCGGCAGATTTTGAGGGAGAAGATTCATTTACTTACAGCCTATGTGATAATGATCAACCAGATCCTACCTGCAGTGAGGCTACAGTGAGCATCCAAGTAATTTCAGCAATGAGCTTTGATATTCCGGCTGAAATTGCAGATTACTACCAGGGACTGGCAATTTCGGGAGATGAGGATATGAATTTCCAGGTGCTTTCAGAACTTACTATTGGTCAACACACAACGATCTTATCCTATGGAGAACGTCATCAATATCTTTATGATGCCGATGAAGATTTGAATAACCCTGATAATGTAATTCTTATCTATTCCGGAGAGAGCAGATATTGGGAAGAATATTGGTCTGATTCTAACACCTATTCTCCTCAAACATTCAATACCGAACATATCTATCCGCAATCCCGTTTGGAAAGTGAGGAAGCTGTAACCGATTTGCATCATTTAAGAGTAGCAGATGCCGATGTTAACGAACTAAGATTAAACTTTCCATTTGTTGACGGTAGCGGAAGCTATGAGCTTATCAATAACAATTCCTGGTATCCCGGAGATGAATGGAAAGGGGATGTTGCCCGAATGGTTTTGTATTTAAATCTTCGGTACAATGAGGATATTAGTAAAGTTGGAAATCTTGACCTTTTCCTTAAATGGAATAGAGAAGACCCGGTGTCTGAATTTGAACAACAGCGAAACAACGTAATCGAAACAGCACAAGGTAACCGAAATCCATTTATCGATAATCCTTACCTCATTACTTTAATCTGGGGGGGAGAAGCTGCCGAAAATACCTGGGATTAATCTAAGCCCTACTTCATAATTTTATTAACCTGAGCCCGATTTGACGATTTGTTCAAATCAGGCTCAGGTTTTTTAATATGTTAAAGCCACGTGTTAATAAGCTGTTATTATTTTTAATAGTCTTGTTGTCAGATAACTAACTAATATTCATAGCTTTGAGTGACCTGATGTTAAAGTTAAAACCTTAACATTTCCGTAAAGAACGACATTGGAAAAAAGTCTTCTTTTGCGACGAATTTAAATCTCAACACAAACAAAATTAAGATGAGGAAACTATTAGCTTTAGCGTTGTTTTTAACAACTGCTACCATTTTTGCTCAGGGAACTATTACCGGAACGGTAATCGATTCTGAAATGAACAGTCCCCTTCCTGGTGCGACTGTTATGGAAGTTGGAACCAACAATGGAACCACTACCGATTTTGATGGAAACTTTAGCCTGGACGTAAGTACAGCTACCGGAAAGATTAGAATTTCATTCGTAGGTTATGAGGCCCAGACCATTAATTTTGATGTTGCTCAGGGTGCTACTCAGGAACTTGGAAGAATTAATTTTAATCCTGATGCCGGAGCCCTTTCAGAGGTAATCGTAGTGGGTAGAGGGGTAATCGACCTTGAGGAAGATCGTAGAACTCCAATTGCCGTTTCTACCATCACAAAATCCGAAATTCAGCAGAAAGCTGTAGGAAACGTAGAATTCCCGGAATTGATGAAAAATGTACCATCGGTTTACGTTTCTAATCAAACCGGTTTTGGAGATTCACAAATGTTTCTTCGTGGATTCGATCAGACTAACACCGCCTTCCTTTTAAATGGACAGCCAATTAACGGGATGGAAGATGGTAGAATGTACTGGTCTAACTGGGCCGGAATGGCCGATATCGCTAATGCCGTTCAGGTGCAACGTGGTTTGGGTTCTTCTAAACTAGCCATTTCTTCTGTAGGTGGTACTGTAAACATCGTTTCTAAAGCTACTGAAAGAAGTGAAGGTGGTTTTGCCCGTCTTATGTCCGGTAACGACAGCTTCCTAAAAGGAACCGTTAGTTACGATTCAGGGTTAAATGATGACGGTTGGGGATTTTCCTTCATGCTTGATCACTGGCAGGCACACAGAAAATATGCTCAGGGAACCGAAGGTTCTGGTCAGAATTATTTCCTTTCTGTAGGGAAGCTTCTTGGAGATCATAATTTTAACTTCCTGGTTTTTGGAGCACCACAACAACACATGCAGGTTTGGTCACAACCAGAACAAACTGCCAGAGAATTTAGAAAATACAACCAACATTGGGGTTGGGATCAGGGAGAAATAATCTCTGAAAGAACAAACTTTTACCACAAGCCGGTTATGAACTTTAACTGGGACTGGGATATCTCAGAGGAATCTTCACTATCTACCGTAGCCTATGCTTCTTTTGGTCGTGGTGGTGGAACTGGTCCTCTTGGAAGAGGAGCTATTCGTGAGCCTAACTACGATATCGCAGGAGGAATTCGCGGACAATTGGATTTTGGAGCCATTCGCGAAGCTAATGCTGAAATTGGGGTTGGAAACGATCCTGGTGGAGCCGGATATATTAGACGTGCTTCTATGAATAACCACCAATGGTACGGATTGGTATCTAACTTCAATCACGAGTTTAATGAAAACTGGAATATGAATGCTGGAGCAGATATCCGTTTCTACACGGGAGATCACTTCAGACAGGTGATTGATTATTTTGGACTTACAGGTTGGGCAAACGATCGTCCCGACGGAAGAGTGGTAACCGAGTCTTTCAGTATTAATCCGTGGAAAACCTTCTTCAACTCTGCTGATGAGAATGAAAGGATTAACTACGATTATTCAGAAGACATCAATTACCAGGGGGCTTTTGGACAATTAGAATATGGTACAGATTCTTTCTCTGCCTTTTTCCAGGGAGCACTTTCAAACCAGTCTTACCAGAGACAAAACAGATTTGCTACAGATGCCAATGGAAACCAAACCACTGAAGAATCTGAAAAGACCAATAAAACAGGTTATAACCTGAAAACCGGTGCGGCTTATAATTTTAATGATAACCACAGTATTTTTGCGAATGCAGGTTTCTACAGCCGTCAACCATTCCTTGATAATATATTCGCAGCAACGGCAGAACTTGCTACTCCTGCAGTAGAAAACGAGGAAATAACCGGAATAGAAGCCGGGTATAAATTAACCGAAGGTAACTTCAGATTAAACGTAAACCTTTACCGTACCGAATGGGCTAACCGTTTTGTATCCAATGGAAATGTTATTGCAACTTACGAAGGTATGACTCCAGAAGGAGAAGTAGAATTAGGTGAGGAAATTGACATTAGCCGTGAGCAAACCGATGTTACTCAAATCCATAAAGGTATAGAGATTGACGGGCAGTACCGCTTGAGCAATAAGCTTAGACTTGGCGCCTATGTTTCTATTGGAGATTGGAAATATGCTGAATCTACTCCTTACCGAACCAGAGATTTTAGGGATAATACTTTCTTTACCAATAATGATATAGATCAATACAGGGATCGTGAAGGAAATGAATTACCGGATAATTTCTTCAATGGAGAGGTTAACCTGGATGGAGTAGAAGTGAGCAACTCGCCACAAACCTCTGTGGGAATCAACGGGATGTATAATGTTACCGATGCCTTTAAAATTGGTCTTGACTACAACTACTTTACCAGGCTTTATGAATTCGTAGACGTAGCTGATGTGGTAGCTCAGGGAAGTAGCTACGAAACTACCGAGCTTGATAGCTACGGAGTGGTAGACTTCACTACTGCCTATGATTTCGATTTTGGCGGAAACAAATTTGTACTTGCAGCCAACGTTTATAACCTGTTCAATAGTGCATACATAAACCAAACTGATGCCTTTGGAGTATTCTACGGTCTTGGAAGAACCTGGAATGCTTCGCTTACTTACAGATTCTAGTAGATTTTAAAACATCAATGACAAACGCCTCCGAATATTCGGAGGCGTTTTTATGTATAGGTAATTCATACATTCTGTATTTTAATCCTCAACCTGGAAAATTATTGGTAAGGCATAGCTTACGTTTACAGGCTTTCCACGTTGTTTCCCGGGTTCCATTTTGGGCAAGGCTTTAATAAGCTTTTCGGCTTCTTCTTCCAGCCTGGGATGCGGTGCTCGTGACTGTATGTTTACGATGTTTCCTTCAGTATCTATTTGAAATAAAATTGTAATTCGGTTTATACCAGAAAGTCCTAACTCACTGCCCAGGTCCTTGTTGAAGTTTTCATTTACATAGGTGGTGATTTTCTCACTCATGCAGATTTTTCTCGCTGCATTATCATTAAGTTCCTCACATCCCGGAAATATTGGTACATCTTCAATCAAAGTAAAAGGAACTGTTTCTACTTTTTCATCTGGCTTATGTTCAACTATTTCCTCTGGTTCTACAAAATCTTCCAGACTTATCTCAGTAGACTCAATTTCGTCTTCTTTAAGCTCTGGATCATCTTCGATTACATCTATTACATCGGGAATTACAGGAGGTTTTGGAGGGGGCGTATTAAGCGGTTCGGTAACTGGAATTTCATCTTCTTCAAAAGTATCAAAATATACCTGCTCTTTGGTAAAGTCTTTCTTATCATAGGTTTTCCATTCTATTAAGAGTAAAGTGGCCAACAAGGCAAAGATGAGTCCGATTGATAAAAACAGATTAGATTTTTTTCGAAGATCGGCTTTGGCATTTTTCTTAGGTTTCATAAGATTATAGATTAATAGTTAGTAATTAAATAACAAGAAACTCAATTAAATGGCTGGTATTTTGAATAGGTATCAATTAAAATGCCAAAATATTGATGATTTATTCAGATTATGCTGAGATTAATTTCCTGCTTTAAACTAAGAAGTACATTTAAGGTACTTTTTTATAGAAAATCCTATATTTACTAAAAATTTACTTTTATGTATCCAACTCTACAATTCATACATTCTTATTGGGCCTATTTGGTATTAATTGTTCTGCTTATTGCTGCTGTAAATGCCATTGTTGGTTATACCACCAACAAAGAATATGGTGCGACCAATTTCAGGCTTGCACTGTTTAGCCTGATCACCTCCCATATTCAATTGTTAATTGGACTGGTTTTGTATTTCGTGGCCCCTTACTTTCAGGCCTTTTCCGAAGTAGGAATGGGCGGGGTAATGAAAGATTCAACACTGCGGCTTTACAATGTAGAGCACCCATTAATTATGATAATTGCGGTGGTGCTTATTACCATTGGATATTCCAAACACAAGAAGAAACTCACTTCTAAACCAAAATTCAAGATCCTGGCAATTTTCTATACTATAGCATTAATTTTAATGCTTAGCAGGATCCCCTGGAATGTCTGGTTTAATTTTTAAGGTATTTCCTTGATAAGATAGATATAAACCGGGAAATGGTCGCTGTAACCGCCTACGTAACCTCCATAGCCATAACTTCGGAAGGGATAACCTTTGTATTGACCGTCTGGGGTATGTAAATAATTTTTATTGAAGATCCCCGCTTTATAAAATTGATATTTAGAATAATCTTTCTGAAGGAATCTTCCCGTGAGTATTATCTGGTCAAAGAGATTCCAGCCATCGCGATAGGCCAAGGTGCCCAGGCCTTGTTTCAGCATTTTTTCCATAGGGTTGTAAAGTTCCCTGAATTCGGTTTTTTCTGGGTTGTCCTTGGTTTCCAGCACCTTCTTTAAACTTCTGTTGGTGGGATCGTCGTTAAAATCGCCCATACTTATAATCTTAGCGTAAGGATCCAGCTGAAAAAGTGAATCTATAATCTTTTGGTTAAGCTCTGCTGCCTTTTCGCGTTTATAGCTGCTCCTGGCTTCACCTCCGCTTCGGGATGGCCAGTGATTTACCAAAAAATGCATTTTCTCCCCATCAAGCAATCCACTAACCACTAGTTGATCTCTGGTGTAAACCCTTTTTTCAGGATCTACAAAATCATAGATCATTAGGCGACGGGACTGGGAATTTGTAGGTTTAAAGATCGATTTTTTATAAAGCAATGCGACATCAATGCCGCGACGATCGGGGGAGTCGTAATGCACAATTCCATAATCTGAAGCCTTAAGTGCATTTTCATTCAGAAGATCTTCGATCACCTTCCGGTTTTCCACTTCGCAGAGGCCTATAATTGTGGGTGAGGTTCCGGTCACATCTGTTCCTATTTCCGCTAGTACCATAGAGATGTTTTTGAGCTTGTCCTGATACTTGTCTTCCGTCCAGACATCCTTTCCTTCAGGGGTGCGATCATCATCAAAAGTGAAAGGATGATTTTCGGTATCGAATAAATTCTCAACATTATAGAATGCGATAGTATTGATGTTGAAATTTCGCTTTTTCTGGGCAAAGCAGTAATCAGCAAAAATCAAAAAACATAGACAAGCGGTTATCCCCCGTATTTTTCCCCTAAGCATTTCCTTACAAATTTTTTGATTTCATCATATAATGTACAGTTTTTTAGCGTATTACGAAATTAAAAGTTAAAATTATAAGGAATAATGGGGAGTATTAGAGATGAAAAGTTTATTCGTATTTATTAATCTTGGGTTTATTATTTTTTCGTCCGAGGCGCAGGAAACTTCTTTAAAGGGAAAAGTGGTTGATGCGGTTACCTATGAAAATATTTCCGGCGTAAAGGTATCTATTGAAAATTCAGCCTATGAAATAATAACCGATGCAACAGGATATTTTACATTTTCGGGAGAAGATGTGCCTCTTGGAAATCAAGTGCTGCATTTTTCTAAAAAAAGCTATGTAGAATTAAGGCTGCCGGTAATAATTGAAGAAGGAACAGAAAAGAATCTGGACCTGGTACCTCTTCAAACAGACTTGAATGACGAACAGCTTCAAATAAGCACCATCAGTCTTTCTGATGATGAGTTGAATGATGATGAAGCTAGTGTAGATAATATCGCCGGGCTGCTGCAGGCGTCCCGTGATGTTTTCCTGAACGCCGCTGCATTCGACTTTAGTCAGACTTTCTTTCGTCCCCGGGGATATGACAGCGAACATGGCAAGGTTCTAATAAATGGCATTGAAATGAACAAAATTTTTACCGGCCGTCCACAATGGAGCAACTGGGGCGGTCTCAATGATGTGCAGCGCAACCAGGTATTTTCTATGGGACTTTCTCCAAGTGAAGTAAGTTTTGGTGGACTGGCGGGAACAACCAATATCATTATGCGGGCCTCTCAGTACTCCAAGGGTGGCAGGATTTCGTACGCCTTCGCCAACCGAAGTTACAATGGTCGCGTGATGGGGAGTTACAGCTCTGGAGAATTACCGAAAGGTTGGGCATATTCGGTTTCGGCTTCCCGAAGATTTGCCGAAGAAGCATATAATGATGGATCGCTGTATGACGCAAATGCCTTTTATATTGCCGTGGAAAAGAAATTCAACGACACCCATAGCCTGAATTTTACCGGCTTTTACACTCCAAATATCAGGGGAAAATCTTCCCCTAACACTCAGGAAGTTTTCGACCTTAAAGGCAGGCGTTACAACGCCTATTGGGGCTACCAGAACGGAGAAATACGAAACTCCAGGATTCGGGAGATCAAGGAACCGGTATTGATGCTGAATCATTTCTGGACAGTCTCCGATAAAACTGAAGTCAATAATAATCTGCTTTTTCAGTTTGGAAAAACCGGGAATAGTCGCATAGATTATGGTGGTACAAGGCTGGTGATGTTAGGAGATCAGGAAAGTTTTGTGGGTGGAGGCGCCAATCCGGATCCCACTTATTATCAGAAATTACCAGGATATTTTTTACGTTTTAGCGATAACCCAAATTACGAGGCCGCCTTTCGGGCCCGGGATCATTTTATTGAAAAAGGACAATTGGATTGGGCAAAATTATATGCGGCCAATAAGAGTGCCGGTTATAGTATTTATGCATTAGGTGAAGATCGTAACGACGATAAATTGATCAGTGCGAACTCGATTATTTCTTCTGATCTGAATGAAAACATCAGTCTTAATTCCAAATTGTCATTTACCAGCCTAAACAGCCATAATTTTGCTTCGGTTAAAGACCTGCTGGGTGGTAATGGCTATCTCGATGTGGATTTCTTTGCTGAAGGTGATGCCGAAACCTCCCTGGGAGATCGTGCCCAAAGTGACCTCCAGAATCGCAACCGGATAGTAGGAATTAATGAGCCCTATAAATATAATTTTGAGCTCAAAGCTAACACGGCCGAAGCATTTGCCCAGCTTCAGTTCAATTACACCGAAGCCGATTTCTATGCAGGGGTAAATTTATCTCAAACTACATATCAGCGTAACGGATTATTTCAAAATGGTAACTACCCGGAAAATTCTTTAGGTGAAAGCGAAAAACTTCAGTTTACAGGCTTCGGAGTTAAAGGTGGTGGTACCTATCGCTTAACGGGACGACATCTTTTTAGTTTGAATGCAGCCTACCTGGCTAAACCTCCCAATTTGCGAAACTCTTTTTCTAATTCCAGGCAGAATAATGAAACAGTGTTGGGATTAGATACCGAAAAGATCTATACCGCAGACCTGAGTTACCGGTATCAGGCTCCTAAATTGAAAGTGAGACTTACGGGTTATTTTACCCAAATAAATGATGCTACCGAGATTTCTTTCTATTATGCCGATGGTCTGTCGGGGCTTGGGCGCACCAGTACCACGGCATTTGTTCAGGAAATTTTGACGGGGATTGGGAAACGCCATCTGGGCGCAGAATTTGGAGTTGAGTCGCAGATAACTACGACTATTAAGCTAAAAGCCGCAGCGGCGGTGGGGCAGTATACCTACAGCAACAATCCATATTTATATTTAACATCAGATGATTTTGAAGAGGCGGTACATTACGGCACTTCCTATCTTGAAAATTACCGGATTGCCGGTGGCCCGCAAAGAGCTGCACAAATTGGTTTTGAATATCGGGATCCGGGGTTTTGGTGGATTGGAACAACGTTGAATTTTTTCTCACACGCTTTTCTTGATGTAAGCCCCCTAACCCGTACGGCAAATTTTAAGCTGGATACAGATGCCTTGCCCTTACTTAATTATGATGAAGAAATCGCAAGGAAATTACTGGAGCAAGAGCAATTTCAGGAGTATTTTTTAATGAATATTATCGGCGGAAAATCATGGCTGGTAAAAGGAAAGTACATCGGTTTCTTCGTGAGTTTGAATAATATTTTTGACGAACTATATAAAACCGGTGGTTTTGAACAATCCCGGAATGCCAATTACCGAACCTTAAAAACCGACCAGGAAAGGGAATATCCCATTTTTAATCCCAAATACTGGTATGGTACGGGAGCAAGCTATTATGCGAATTTTTATGTGAGATTTTAAAGATGAAGAATATGAGAGTATTTATGAATATTGGCTTTATAGGATTTTTTCTGGTTTCCTGCGTGCAGACAGATGATTTTGAAACCCCAATCGTAGAAACAGAAGAATTTACCTTCAATGGGAATGTCACTAATATTTCGGCGGTAAAAAACAATTTTGATCCTGAAAATAATGACATCTACACTTTTTCAGAAACAGATACTTATATGGAAGCTTACGTGGTTTCCAGTGATGAAGCCGGGAATTTTTATAAAGAACTGGTCCTGCAGGATCGCCCGGCTAGCCCTACAGCCGGGATTTTAATTCTGGTAGACGATAATTCCCTTTTTGAAACTTTTGAATTCGGGCGGAAGATCTATGTGAAATTAGATGGATTGAGTCTTTGGCAAAACAACGGAGTAATTCAACTAGGTAAACAAAACAGGGGCGACGTAGTGGCCATTCCTAATTCTCTTATAGACGACCATCTTATCAGAACCACTGAAACAGTTGAGATCACGCCGCTTCCCCTGGAGATTTCAGAATTTAAAACAGAACACCTTAATTTATATATAAAGCTTGAAGACGCTCAGTTTAACCGGCAGTTAATCCGGGAGGATTTACGCTTTACTTTTGCAGGGGAACAAATAGACGAATACGACGGGGAGCGTCAATTAGAAAGCTGTGTTACCGGTGCGACCACGATTTTATCGAGTAGTACTTTTTCCGGTTTCAAATCGCTGTTACTTCCACAGGAATCGGGGAGTATTGAAGGCGTGCTCTCCCGAAATTTTTACGACGATTTTTTTGTGTTAGCTATAAATACTCCCGAGGCTATTGATTTTAATCAAGAGCGTTGTGATCCGGAATTCTTCTCTTGTGGTGAAAATGCTACCTCAGGACCGGAAGTTATTTTTGAAGAAAATTTCACTAACATCACCAGCAAAGAAAAACTTGAGGCTGAAGGTTGGACCAATCTTAATACCAATGGTGGAAACGAAGTTTTTAAACCAGGAACTTTTGATGGGGATCGTTATATAAGAATTTCCGCGTTTAATACTGAGGAAATTCCCCTTGAGGCGTGGTTGGTGAGTCCGCCAATAAATTTAGATAATTCGACTTCCGAGGTTCTTTCCTTTGAGATTATGGCTTCGTATGATAACGCAACAATTCTTGAAGTTTTAATTAGCAATGATTATTCGGGAAATCCCTCAACCACAGATTGGATGTTGCTGGATGCGAAAATCCCGGTAGGACCCTCCAATCAATATGGCAATGGATACATCAAAACTGAATTGGATATTTCCTGCCTGGACGGGGTGATAAATCTGGCTTTCAGATATCTAGGGTCGGCACCCGATAAAACAACTACTTACGATATAGATAATATTCGTATTACGGGACATTGATTTTTTACGTAAATTGAGGTTTGATTATTTTAAATTCAGCTTGTCTATGAACTAACTCTACTAACCAATGAAATTTCATTTTTCCCTCTGTTTTTTATTTTTAAGCCTGGGGCTTTGTGCCCAACAGTCTCAGGATCTGGAAGGTACCTGGCGATGGACTTCTCCTAATGGAGAAGATAATTTTGAGCTTATCCTCGAGTATATGGATGGCAACAAGATGAGAGGTAAACACTGCTCTGTATTTCATAATGGCGAGAAAATGGATTGCCAGAGAAGGGAGAACGACTACAGCATTAGTCTTATTAAAATAGCCAAAAACATCTACGATGGTACCATTGAAAGTCGATACAGCGCAACAGTCGGAAGGATTAGAGTGCAGTACCACCCACAAGATGTAAGTATAAGTTTTGTCCTGAAAGCCTATCCACCAGGGGAATTCTATTTGCCGGACAGAGCATTATTGTACAGATAAGTGAATTAAGAAAAGTATGAAAAGATATAAAAACGCCATCTTGTTTTGAAAGTATTCAGAACAAAATGGCGTTTATTTAAATAGTTGATCTTTTTATTTTTTATTCTGATAAGCTTCTGAATATGGAGACCAGATCTCGTAAATAGGATCTCCTTTTGAGCTGGTTCCTTTGTGATGCCACTCGCCGTCCTTAACTTCATATTCAAACTCCAGGCTCGCACCCACACGACTATCGTCTCGGGAGAAAAACTCAATATTCTCGGTATACGTTCCATTCTCTGCAGAATAAGTGCCTCCTCCCGTGCCACTGAATTCTTTAGTAGCCGAATTGAAAGCGATCCACTGGAAGCGTCCTCCGCTTAATATTTTTACCGTACGACGGTCTCCCGGTGTCATGGTGTTCATTTCTCCATTTCTTTCACGGCCGGTAATGACCCAGGTCCCGGTTAGATCATCACTTTTATCAGAAACGCGTTCCCAGATTTTGGTGTGTACACCATCGGAGACCTCAAACTTATCTTCCCCATCCCAGGAAATATTAAAATCATTATTCACCCCGATCGCATCAGGATCAGCGGTATCAAAATCTCTTTTTTCGTTTAGAGTTTCATCATCAGTGAGGGTAAATTCTCCACCGGCAGCACTCATAAATTTATTATCAGGAAGAGATTTCACTCCATGAGCGAAATATCCATCCTGGTAAATCCTTATCACTTCCCGGTTCGTGACGTCTTCCCCGTTCATATGAACCAGTTTCCAGGAACCTTCAATGGTTTGGGCTGAAAGGATTCCAAACCAGAATAAGAGCGGTAAAAAAAGTATTTTTTTCATAGTTTAAAGTCTTGGTTTTCATCTAATTTACAATAATTAAAGAAAAAAACCTCTTAAAAAGAGGTTTCGAAAACTTAAAAAGTGAATGGAAAAGTTATTCTTTCTCTTCTCCGTATTTATCATATTCAGGATACAGGAAATTATTATATGGGAAACGGGTAATATGAATTTGTCTTACTGCTTCGTAAACCTTTTTCCTGAATTCCTCCATATTTTCCTTGTTAAGGGCTGAAATAAAAAGAACATTGTCTCCCATTCGGTTCATCCAGGTGTTTTTCCATTCCTTCAGACTATAGTGTGCAGAGGTTCTCTCGGTCATAAGATCATCCTCCTCAATTTTCTCCGCCTTATATTGATCAATCTTATTAAAAACCATAATTGTAGGCTTGTCATTGCTTTTTATCTCACTCAAGATCTGGTTGACCGATTCAATATGATCTTCAAAATTTGGGTGGGAGATGTCTACTACGTGTAGTAACAGGTCTGCTTCACGTACTTCATCTAATGTAGATTTAAATGATTCTACCAATTGTGTAGGTAGTTTTCTTATAAATCCAACAGTATCGGTAAGCAGGAAAGGTAGATTTCTTATCACAACTTTTCTTACCGTGGTGTCCAGAGTTGCAAAAAGCTTGTTTTCAGCAAAAACCTCACTTTTGCTTATGGTGTTCATTAAGGTGGATTTCCCAACGTTAGTGTAACCTACTAAAGCAACCCGAACAAGCTGCCCGCGATTTCCACGCTGCACCTCCATCTGCTTGTCTATGGTCTCCAGTTTCTTCTTAAGAAGAGCGATCTTATCTCTTACAATCCTACGGTCGGTCTCGATCTCGGTTTCCCCGGGACCGCGCATTCCAATACCACCACGCTGGCGCTCAAGGTGGGTCCACATTCCCGCAAGGCGAGGTAACAAGTATTCGTATTGTGCGAGTTCTACCTGGGTTCTAGCATAACTGGTTTGTGCACGCTGCGCAAAAATATCGAGGATAAGCGTGGTTCTGTCCAGCACCTTGCATTTCAGAATCTTTTCTATGTTCTTTTGCTGGGCAGGAGAAAGCTCATCATCAAAAATAACGGTACCAATATCGTTTTCTTCCACAAATTCGCGCACTTCGTTCATTTTGCCTGAACCAATAAAAGTCTTGGGATTTGGGGAATCCAGCTTCTGGCTAAAACGTTTCTCAACTTCCCCACCAGCAGTATAAGTGAGAAACTCAAGCTCATCCAGATATTCATCCAGTTTTTCTTCATCCTGGTGCTGGGTTACTATCCCTATTAAAACAGCTTTTTCGTGAGTTAAATCGGTTTTTTCAATCATATTACAAAGTTACAGAATAGATCGCTATTGCAGTTTTTCCTGCTTTTAATTCAACATAAATTTAACGAAGACAGAAACTAAAATTTAAAAAACCTGTAATCTCGAGGCAATACAGGTTCATTTTATTTTAAAAATCGGAAGTATTGTTAAAGGGCGTAATTAAATCCTAACCCAAAAACCTCACGAATCTGGAAGCCTTTTACTGCATTATCGTCGTAGATGGCCTGGAAGATGAGGTTGGTAGAAAGATAATCGTTAATCTTCAGGTTCATATTCATCGTGTAATCTATATCTACATTCTGCGGATCTTCAAGGTAGTTTGAATAAAGGTTCAGCAAATTTTCCATCGATACATTTTCTATAATGCTGAATTTCGCATAGGCCGAAACCGAGGCCCCTACTTCCCACCGGGTAGATTTTTCAGCGTCCACACCAAAATAGTCTCCGTCAACATACCCGGGTGCTGAGGTGAAATCTGAATCTACCAGGATCATTCTTCCTGTTGCAGGCGAAATATTCACATAAAGATCTTCGCTTTTTTTCCAAAGCATCCCGGGTCCAAACTGTAGATAAGCGGGGGAAAGCAAATTCGTGTATTCGGTTCTGATGGTTTCTCCCGTTTCGGCATCTTCACTGTAATTATAGCCTTTGGTTATCTGGGTTCTGAAATTCAGAAAAAGTGAATAAAACCAGTTAGATTCCTCAACCTGCTTCCCTGCTATAGAATTGAATTCAAGTCTGTCGCTGGTTTTTCGCGCAAAGTCATCGCTGCGTTGTTTGGTCAATCCGTAATCAAGGATAAACTTATTATCCCAGGTGATATCGTCTCTTAAATAATTTAAATTATAATTAAGTAATAGGTTTCCGGCGATGTTTGAGGTGCCTCCACCAGTCCACTCATCATTAAAAGCCGACTGGTTGAAAAGAAGGACGAAGTTACCTTCCTTCGTCCATCCTTCTTGCTGTTCTTCCTTCTCTTCTTCCTGGGCTGTTAAATTGAAAATCCCGGCAAAAAAGGCCAGGCATAGTATAATTTTTTTCATTGGTTGGTGTTTAAGAATTCCTATAGTTAAGTTACTTAAAAAACTTTTCAATGATATTCGCCTTCGCGGAAATGATTTTGGTAATCTTAATTAAACCTTAGTCTTTTTATATAGAGGAACCGATGAACAGGCCTCTCCATACATCAAACTTTTTACAATTGGCTGAAGTTTCTCTATCAGAAGAAGATAGGCATTCTTTGGAACCGGTTTATGGGAACAACCTTTAACAATTACCGGCTTATCCTTAAATTCATTTAGGTCTAAATTCTCTAAGATAACGGTGTATAAAATGCTTTCAAGGGTCTCCAGGTCTCCCGTAATTACCTTTTTCGCGTAAGGCTGAAGATAAGTTGCCAGGAGCATAAAAGCCCAGGCAGGAATTATCGCGTTGCTGGAGCAAGTTAGGGCAATATATTTGCCTTCGTATATACTCCAGTCGTGAGCTTTAGCCTGTTCCCTGAATTCTTTTTCTCTAAGTACAAAACCATCCAGCAACCAGTCTTTTACATCAAAAAGCACTCGTTCTCCTTCCGGATAATGATCTTCCAGGTTAAAGGTGACCAATTTGCTGCTGGCCACACGATTAATGATTTCTTCAGGCATAGCAGTTTCTTTAAAGTAGACCCAGTTCGAGTTTTGCTTCTTCGCTCATAAGATCCTGGGTCCAAGGCGGGTCAAAGGTGATCTCTACCTCAGCGTCTTTTACCATATCCAGGGATTTTACACGTTCCTCTACTTCCATTGGTAACGATTCTGCCACAGGGCAGTTGGGCGTAGTTAGGGTCATAATGATCTTCACTTCGCTATCGGTATTAACCATAACGTCGTAGATCAATCCGAGCTCATATATATCTACAGGAATTTCCGGGTCATAAATGGTTTTCAAAACCTTTACGATCTTTTCCCCCAGTTCCTGAGTGTCTATTTCTTGTTCCATTTTAATTTAATTGAGTTTGATATGCTACAGCATACATTTTGAGTTGTTTAATCATGCTCACCAATCCATTGGCACGAGTTGGTGAAAGATGTTCTTTCAAGCCTATATCGTCAATGAATTTTGTATCGGCTTTAATGATAGCGGCCGGATGCTGGTTGGAAAATGCCCTGATAAGTATCGCCACAATTCCCTTGGTGATAATGGCATCACTATCGGCGGTGAAAACCAGTTTGTCGCCTTCCAGCTCGGCGTGAACCCACACTTTACTCTGGCAACCTTTTATAAGGTTTTCATCGATCTTATATTTTTCATCAATAAGTGGCAGGTTTTTTCCAAGCTCGATCATGTATTCGTAGCGCTGCATCCAGTCGTCAAACATTGCAAATTCATCTACGATTTCCTCCTGTATTTCCTTAATATTACTCACTTTTCTTGATTTTTTGAAGCTTTAGCAGCTCGTTGTTTTCTTCAGATAAAAATACCAATTCTTCCTCTGAAATCTGGACTTTTCTTATCTGCGGAAGGATTTCCCCGAAGGTTTCCTCATATTCCATCTCTCCCTCGCAGTACATTTTTGTGCTCATTGGCGAGCTAAATTTCAGCTGTTTATCCTCAATTTCATAGGTTACAACAAAATTGTTACAGCCGGTTTTTCCTGAAAGACGTTGTTTCTCACCTTCCACCTCAAGTATAAATCCTTCGGAAGAAATATCTTCCCCGTCCAGATTAATCAGGTTATAGTTTCCGCTTTTCTTCTTCAAATCTGATGGATCTTCGGATACTGTCTCATTTCCGCAGGAAAAAAACAGGAAAGTTAAACTGAGAATAAACACTAATTTCTTCATGAAAGCATCATTTTTGCCTTTTTCACTCCTTCTATGAACCTGTCGATTTCCTCTTTTGTATTGTAAAAAGAAAAGGAAGCACGCACTGTGCCCGGAATTTTATAAAAATCCATAATTGGCTGTGCACAATGGTGTCCGGTTCTTACGGCTATTCCCATTTTGTCGAGTAAGGTGCCAATATCATACGGGTGGAGCCCTTCAATATTGAAAGAGATGACAGCAGTTTTCTCCTTAGAAGTACCGTAGATTTTCATGCCTTCAATTTCCAGGAGTTTGCCTGTGGCATATTCCAGTAATTCCTGCTCATAGGCTGCAATCTTATCAAAGCCGATAGCATTCATATAATCTACTGCTGCTCCGAAGGCAATACCTCCGCAGATATTTGGGGTGCCGGCCTCAAATTTATGAGGAAGATCGGCGTAGGTGGTTTTTTCAAAACTAACCGTCGCGATCATTTCACCACCACCCTGGTAGGGAGGAAGCTTATTAAGCCATTCTTCTTTTCCGTAGAGCATTCCAACGCCGGTTGGACCGCACATTTTGTGGGCTGAAACCACATAGAAATCTACATCCAGGGCCTGAACATCTGCTTTGATATGAGGGGCGGCCTGTGCGCCATCTATCAGTACAGCAGCTCCATGAGAATGCGCCTTGTCGATAATATTTTTGATCGGGTTTACAGTCCCCAAGGCATTAGATACGTGATTGAGAAAAACAATTTTTGTTTTATCTGAAACCATTTCTTCGAAAGCGCTGTAAATAAGGGCGCCTTCTTCGTTCATGGGAATCACCTTCAAGATAGCTCCTGTCTTTTCGCAAAGCATTTGCCAGGGCACGATATTGGAATGATGTTCCAATGCCGAAACCAGGATTTCATCGTCTTCCTGCAGGAGTGAGGTAAAACCATTGGCAATAAGATTTATGCCATGGGTGGTGCCTGAGGTGAAAATGATCTCGTAGGAATTTTTAGCGTTGAAATGCTTCTGAAGACTTATCCTTGCCTGTTCGTATTTGTCAGTAGCTTCCTGGGACAGGCTGTGCACTCCGCGGTGAATATTAGCGTTGTAGTTGGAATAATAATCTACAATCACGTCAATCACTTGCTGTGGGGTTTGAGAGGTAGCCGCATTATCGAGGTATACTAATGGGTATCCATTAACCTCCCTTTTCAGAATAGGAAAATCCTTTCGAATTTTTTCTACGTCAAAGACGATATTTTGAGTAGCCAGGCTCATGTGTTTTATCTTTTGGGATTAAACTTGAAATTCCCGGTTGAATATTTACAGATTAAAACCTACTTCTACACCTAGTTTTTGGGCGATGAGGTTATTAATCCTTTTCTTGAGTTCGGGAATTTTGACGCTTTCCAGAACATTGTTGGCAAAAGCGTACATCATTAGACCCTGGGCTTCTTTTTTAGGAATTCCGCGGGATCTAAGATAAAATAAAGCATCTTCGTCCAATTGACCAATGGTGCATCCATGACTACATTTTACATCGTCTGCAAAGATCTCCAGCTGTGGTTTTGAATTAATCGTAGCCTTGTCGGTTAACAAAACATTATTGTTAGCCTGATAGGCATTGGTTTTCTGAGCTTCTTTTTCAACCACAACTTTCCCGTTGAATACTCCGGTAGAACTTCCGTCGAAGATCCCTTTATAATCCTGATGACTTTCACAATTTGGCTCAATGTGATGAACCAGGGTATTGTGATCTACGTGTTGTTTATCTTCAATGATGGTAACTCCTTTCAAAGTAGAATCAATATGTTCTCCTTTCTGATAAAAATTCAGGTTGTTACGGGTTAATTTTCCTCCTAAAGAGAAGGTATGTACCGAACAAAAACTTTCTGAATGCTGCTCGATAAAGGTATTGTCTATAAGAGAAGCCGAAGAAGTATCGTTTTGGATCTTGTAATAATCAACGATCGCACGCTTGGCCGCAAAGATTTCGGTTACCGAATTGGTTAGCACTGGTCTGTCAGTCAGGCTTTGATGTCTTTCAATGATCTGAACATGTGAGTTCTCATCAACCACGATAAGATTTCTTGGCTGCAGAAGCATGGCCGCTTCTTTTCCTGTAGATAAATTTATGATCTGAATTGGCTTATCGGCCATCTTATTCTTCTGAATATGAATATAAGCCCCTTCGCGGGTGAATGCGGTATTTAAAGCGTTCAACCCTGTTTTTGGAGCGATCTTATTGAAATAAGTATCAACAACTGCTTTATACGGAGCTTTGCACAATGCTGAAGACATTAAGCACACATCAATCTTATCGTGCGTGGTCTGGGAAAGATGAGAGGAATAAACACCATCCACAAAGACTAAATCATAAGTGTCGATATTATCGATCAGGTAGTCTTTGATATCACGATATTCAAGGCTATCGTCCTTTTTCGGGAAAAAGCTGTAATCATGCTTTAAAACCGAATTAAGAGAGGTGTATTTCCAGGCCTCCTCTTTTTTTCCGGGGAAACCCATTTGTTCAAATTCCTTAATCGCCTGGTTTCGAATATTATGTAAATCATCATTATCGCTTCTAAATTCCTCTTCAAAAGCCAGAAAAGATGATACTAGTTTTTCTTTTAATTCCATCATTTTGTTTTTTGTCTTTCCCGCGAAGGCGGGAAACTTCGCCAATCATTAAAAGTTGTTTCTTGTTAAAGAGGTTTGATTCTAAAACTTTCAACCTTTATACCTGTTCCGGTTTCAACCATTCATAACCTTTCTCCTCAAGTTCCAGGGCAAGTTCTTTACCTCCTGTTTTCACTATTTTTCCATCCACCATAACGTGTACAACATCAGGTTGGATGTAATTTAGTAACCTTTGGTAGTGTGTGATCAGTAACACTGCATTGTCTTCGTTCCTTAATTTATTAACCCCTTTGGCCACAACTTTCAATGCATCGATATCCAATCCGGAATCGGTTTCGTCAAGGATAGCAAGTTTGGGTTCAAGCACAGCCATCTGGAAGATCTCATTTCTTTTTTTCTCCCCACCTGAAAATCCTTCGTTAAGAGAACGGGAAAGGAATTTACGGTCAATCTCCAGCATTTCAGATTTTTCCTTGATGAGTTTCAGCATTTCATTTGCTCGCATGTCCTCCTGACCATTGGCTTTCCGGTGGGCATTGATCGCAGCTTTCATAAAGTTGGTTACCGAAACCCCTGGAATCTCAATTGGATACTGGAAGGATAGAAAAATTCCTTTGTGAGCTCTCTCTTCGGGATCCAGTTCTGAAAGTTCTTCTCCCTCAAAAATGATCTCACCCTGAGTCATTTCAAATTCTTCCTTTCCGGCGATAACCGAAGAAAGTGTGCTTTTTCCTGATCCGTTAGGTCCCATTATGGCGTGAACCTCTCCGGGATTGATTTCCAGGTTAATCCCTTTCAGGATTTCCTTATCGTCTATACTTGCGTGTAAATTCTTAATTTTAAGCATATATTCTAGGTATTCATTCCGCCGTGGCGAAACAGATTTATTTATTCTTCAATACTATCTGAAACCTTTTTGGTTTCCAGAATTTCAATTATTTCTCTTATTTCGATATCTTCTTCCCAGCCTTCCTGGTTTCTACTGGGAACTATTTTCCCTTTTACTTTTACCGAAACCATATCAAACTCTTCTTTTTGATAAGGCTTCACTTGTTCGGCCAGAACCTGCGCCATAGAATCAATACTTACTCCATATACAAAACTGTCTCCCCTGAAAACCGCAGCATCACCTACAAAGATGATCTCTCCGGTTAAAGTTGGAATACTGTCTTGCTCAGTTTCTGTCTCAATCGGGTTGATAAGTTCCTGCCGGCTTTCATCCTGACAGGCGGCCGCCGAAATTATTATAACAAGTATGAGTAAAAACTTTTGCATTGATTTTATCATCACTTTCATTATCCTACAGAGCCTTCCAGTGAGATCTCTAATAATTTTTGAGCTTCCACTGCGAATTCCATTGGTAATTTGTTCAGAACTTCTTTGCTGAACCCATTAACGATAAGGGCGATCGCCTTTTCAGTGTCTATTCCTCGTTGGTTACAGTAGAAGATCTGGTCTTCCCCGATCTTACTGGTGGTGGCTTCGTGTTCTACTTGCGCCGATTTGTTCTTCACCTCGATATAAGGGAAGGTATGAGCCCCACATTTATTTCCCATTAAAAGGGAATCGCATTGTGAGAAATTTCTGGCATTTTCAGCACGACCGTTGATTTGGACCAATCCCCGATATGAATTCTGGGAATGTCCGGCTGAAATACCTTTAGATATAATAGTACTTCGGGTGTTTTTCCCAAGGTGAATCATTTTTGTTCCGGTATCGGCTTGCTGGAAGTTATTGGTTACCGCGATCGAGTAAAACTCGCCTATGGAATTATCTCCTTTCAAAATACAGGAAGGATATTTCCAGGTAACTGCGGAACCGGTTTCCACCTGAGTCCAGGATATTTTGGCGCTCTTTT
>NZ_JBEPWD010000026.1:0-29596 GCF_041642575.1 Salegentibacter sp.
GGAGTAGGAAAAGGTGCTCAAAACGGGGTGCTCATCAAGAATGCCCGTGCCCTGGAGCAAATGGATGATATTGATACGCTTATTATTGATAAAACCGGGACAATTACGGAAGGTAAGCCTAAGGTGGAGAAAGTGGTAGTGACTTTAGATTATAAGGAGGAAGAGATCATAAAACTGATTGCCGCAGTTAATTCACAGAGTGAACACCCACTCGCAAAAGCCAACGTAGATTTTGCCCGTGATAAAAATTTGAATTTCGATGAAGCTTCCGATTTTAATGCCTTTACCGGAAAAGGGGTAACAGGAATGGCAGATGGGAAAAAGATAGCTATTGGAAACGAAAAATTAATGCAAGCCGAAAACATTCAAATTTCTGAAGAGGTAAATACCCAGGTGATTTCTGAACAGGAAAAAGGCAAAACGGTGTCTTATATTGGAGTAGATGGCAAGATAGCGGGCTTTGTAACAATAACAGATCCTATTAAGAAGACCAGTAGGGAAGCCTTAAAGGATCTTATGGATGATGGGGTTGAGGTGCTGATGTTCACTGGAGATAATGAGAAAACCGCGAAATCTGTTGCTGAAGAACTTGGGTTAACCGGATTTAAAGCAGGAATGCTTCCGGAGGACAAACAGGATGAAGTGAAGAAGCTTCAGCAGCAGGGTAAAAAAGTTGCTATGGCCGGTGATGGGATAAACGATGCACCCGCTCTTGCCCAAGCCGATATAGGAATTGCTATGGGCACCGGAACCGATGTGGCAATAGAAAGTGCTGAGATCACTCTGGTTAAAGGAGATCTTAAAGCGGTGAAAAAGGCTAAAACCCTTAGTAAAAAAGTAATGCGAAATATCAAGGAAAACCTGTTTTTCGCACTTATTTATAATTCGCTGGGAGTGCCCATTGCAGCAGGGGTTTTATTTCCGGTTTTCGGACTTTTATTATCACCCATGATTGCTGCTTTGGCGATGAGTTTTAGCTCGGTATCTGTAATTGCCAATGCGTTAAGATTGAAGACCGCTAAAATATAAACTGGCGAAAACCAGGTTAAGAATAATTTTAAAAGAAAAGGGAAGCTCTGAATGATCAGACATGCTTCCCTTTTTTATTAAATGAAATTTAGCTATTTGTTATAAAACCTCTACCAGTTCTTCCAGGGCCATAGCCCGTGAACCCTTAATGTAAACATTGCAATTGTTGAAATCCATTTCACTGAAATGCTTTTTCAGGTTTTCAGTATTTTCAAATTTGATGATCATTGGATTGGTGGATTTGGTTTTTTTAAAGTTTTTACCCACGAGATAAACTTCATCAAATTTGCAGGTTTCTACCAGATTTACGATATCCTGATGTTCGCTTTCCGAAATAGCACCTAACTCAAGCATATCGCCCAAAACTGCAATTTTCTGTCCTTTGACTTTCATGTCTCTGAAGTTTTCCAGAGATGCCCGCATACTGGTGGGATTGGCGTTATAGGCATCGAGAAAAATTGTATTATTCTGACTTTTAAGAATTTGCGATCTATTGTTTTCTGGAGTATAATTTTCAATTGCCTCCTTAATATCGGGCACGGGAACTTTAAAATATAAACCAATGCAAAGTGCAGCAGCCATATTATAGGCATTATAAGTTCCGGTAAGTTTACTCTTGAAATCCGTTTGATTAAAATTTAACCTTGCAGTTTGATCTCCGGAAATGTATCGAACCTTTACCTGTGTGGTTCTACCGGTTCCAAAACTGAAATAATGCTTATAGGGAAGCTGTACCAGTTGATTTTCATCATCCAGATTTATAAAGATGAGTTTTTTGTTTTTCTTAAGATGATTGTATAATTCACTTTTGGCCTGTATAACTCCCTCCAGACTACCAAAACCTTCTAAATGAGCCTTTCCGAAGTTGGTTATATAACCATAATCCGGATTTGCTATGTTACAAAGAAATTCTATTTCCCCGGGATGGTTGGCTCCCATTTCCACAATTGCCATTTGGGTGGTTTCGTCCATTTCCAGTAAGGTTAACGGAACCCCAATGTGGTTATTAAGATTTCCCTTTGTGGCTACTATCTTATACTTTTTAGAAAGCACATCATGCACCAGCTCCTTGGTAGTTGTCTTTCCGTTACTCCCCGTAATAGCTATAACTGGTATATTGAGGAATTTTCTATGATAACTGGCCAGGTGCTGTAAAGCCTCTAAGGAATCTTTAACTACCATATACTGCTCTGAATTAACGGCAAATTCTTTCTCGTCTATCACTACACAAGCAGCACCTTTTTCAAGAGCTTCAGCCGCATATTGATTACCGTTGAAATTTTGCCCTTTTAGGGCAAAGAAGATACTTCCGGGCTGGATATTGCGGGTATCGGTGCTAACACCGCGGCAAACCAGAAATCGTTGATGTAGTTTGGCTATGTTCATAAAACTAAAGCTAAAAAAAAGCCCTTAATAAAAAGGGCTTTTTTAGATTATTTTAAAATAATGGTCCTAATTCCGTGCTTTTTTGTTTTTATCCTGAGATTTAGATCCAACTCGAGACATGGCATTTCTAAAACCAATATAGTCGGTTGCCATATCTTGTGGGAAAAATCTGCGTTGTGCAGGATCCAGCCAGTAGGCGCGATCTCTCCAGGATCCTCCTTTGTATACTCTTACTTCGTCACTGATTAATGTGGTACGACGAGCTGAATCGTAACCTCTGTTAACTGCACCTGTACTATCATCCACGGTGATGTTGGAATATGTGGGGGAGTTATACATTCTTTTTGATGGATCATCTATTTCCTGGAAAGGTTGGTAATATCTTGAAGAACTCTTATCTCCATCGCGGAAACTTCTCTGATCACTGTCAGTATAATTTGTACGCATATAAGTATCTTCTTCGGTAACCGGTGTCTGAACGATCTCTCCCGGAAGGTTTCTGGCCACGATCTGCCCGTTACTTAGGGTGTCAAAACGTACATCCTCTGGAGTTACAATCTTAACGCTTCCATCTTCATTGATCTCGTTTTTGGTATAAACATTACCTCTATAGTAATTGAAATCGTTGAATTCATCATCTACAATTGGTCGGTATACATCAGCAACCCATTCGGCTACGTTTCCGGCCATATCATAAAGTCCAAAATCATTTGGTTCGTATGATTTCACTTCAGCAGTAATATCGGCACCGTCATCACTCCATCCGGCAATTCCTCCGTAATCTCCATCACCTTGTTTGAAGTTTGCTAACTGGTCTCCTTGTCTTTTTATATCTCCTGAACGGGTGTATTGTCCGTCCCATGGATATTTTTTTCTTCCGCGGTAAACATTATAATCTCTGATTCCAACCAAACCTAGGGCAGCATACTCCCATTCGGCTTCAGTGGGTAGGCGGTATTCCGGAAGGATTACTCCATCTTTTCTTTGAACAAAAGTTTGTCCGCCAACGGCATTTCCTTCAGCATCGGTATTGTCAGCGTTTCGATCTATCATTCTTTCTGATTCCCGACCACCCTGGCTAATTTCGGTATTTCCGCCGTAAACCTGGCTGGGAGCATTTAAGTAGGTTTCAGTATTAAAGGTGGATCCGGCATTCACATCGGTATACCTCGCGTCCTCTTTAATATAACCATCCTCTTCCAGCATTAGCTCGTTAACCCTGTCGGTTCTCCATTTACTGAATTCAACTGCCTGGATCCAACTAACACCAACTACCGGGTAATTGGCATAGGCGGGGTGCCGCAGGTAGTTGTTTACCATGGTTTCGTTAAAACCGAGACGGTTTCTCCAAACCAATGTATCTGGTAAAGCTCCTGAATATATATTTCTGTAGTTTTCTTCACTTGGAGGGAATACATTCTTTAACCAATCAAGGTATTCCATGTACATGACATTGGTCACTTCAGTCTCATCCATATAAAATGACTGAACATGTTGTTGGGTAGGCGTGTTGTTCCAGTCGTGCATTACATCATCCTGTACCCGGCCCATAGTATATGTTCCACCCTCAACAAAAACGAGGCCTGGCCCTGTTTCCTGCTCCTTGTAGTCGGTTTTGTATTGGAAACCACCTTCTTTAGAGTTGATATCCCAACCGGTAGCTCGCGAATTATTCTTATAGTCCCGCGAATTGTTACAGCCTACAAAACTACCCGCTAAAGCGACAGCTATTAAGGCCTTGAAAGCAACATTGATTCTCATATTAGTCATCTCTTTTTGGTAGAAATTTAGGCTTTGCAATATAGTAATTAACGATAAAAGTACAAGATTATTTTATTTTATTCAGATTACCTTAAATTCCTATAAGTCCCTGATGTTGTTGAGCCTTTGCTATAATTTTTGAATGCTCCCGTCAAGGTCTAGTTCAGGCGGTTTCACATCAAAGTTTGGGCAAAATTAATGGTTTTTTGCTGATGGTTTCTAAAAACAGGAAAAATATCTGACTTATCCTTCGGTTTAATACAATAATAATCTGTAATTTAAGTTATTATTATTTAACCGGTGCCGAATGATTCTCCCCAAGGCTATTTAAGATTGATATAACCTTCTGATGTATATTTTAGTGGTAAGGCACTTTCTTAACGAGATTATTAATATATATTTGTTAATCATTAATTAATGTGATGAGAAAAATTACAATCTTACTGCTTGGGGTCTTTCTTGGAGTTAACTTTTCTGCTTCTGCACAGGATGAAGAAAGAGACAGGGTGATAACCACTGCAGTTCCGTTTCTAATGGTAGCTGCCGATGCCCGTGCTGCAGGAATGGGAGACCAGGGAGTTGCAACTTCTCCCGATGTATTTTCCCAGCAATGGAATCCGGCAAAGTATGCCTTTGCTTCTTCTGAACATGGAGTTGGAGTTTCCTATACTCCATATTTAAGCGATATTGTGAATGATATCTTCCTGGGTAATATTAATTATTTCAACCGAATAAACGACAGAAGTGCCTTTGGCGCAAGTTTGCGTTACTTTAGTCTTGGCGCTATAGAAACGCGTCCCACCAGGGAACAAGAACCTATTTTGGTTAATCCCAATGAACTTACTGTAGACCTTTCTTATGCACTTAGGTTAAGTGATCATTTTGCGATGGCAGTAGCCGGGCGTTACCTGCATTCAGATCTTGGATTGCAGGATGAGGCCGACCTTGGAGCAGCAAATAGTTTTGGAGTTGATGTCGCAGCATACTTCAGAAGTAATCAGGTTACCTACCAGGCTTTTGACGGGCAATGGAAAGCAGGTGCCAATATTTCAAATATAGGACCTAAGATGAAATATGACGATGCAGGCCAGGAAAACTTTATTCCCACCAATTTTAAAGTAGGTGGAGGTTTCGATTTTATTTTCGATATAGAAAACAAGTTAGGAACTTACGTCGAATTCAATAAATTACTGGTTCCCACACCCCAGGATTTCAATAATGACGGAACAATAGATGCTGAAGATGATGCTGAATATAATGATATAGGTGCCATTGAAGGAATTTTTAAATCTTTTGGAGATGCTCCCGGAGGTTTTGGAGAAGAAATGAGGGAAGTTACATGGGCCGTTGGTGCAGAATATCTTTTCCGCGATGCCTTTGCATTTCGAGCGGGATATTTTAATGAAAGTGAAACAAAAGGTTCCAGAAGATTTCTTTCCTTCGGTGCCGGTTTTGCCTATGAAATGATGAATGTAGATGTTTCTTATCTTTTTTCCACTTCAAGTGTACAGAGTCCTCTGGAAGGAACCTTAAGGTTTGGTCTTACTTTTAATTTTGGAGAAGAATACTCTTATTAATGTGGTCCCAATCGAATAATTTCTAAAAAGTATCATCTTTGTATTGATACTTTTTTAGATTTATACCCTTTTCTAAAGAAAGTTTAAGGGGATTGTTATTTATTTAAAGTTCAAATTGAATTAAATGAAATCATTCAATATATCTGCTGAATTTCAGACTTTTGAATCACTTGAAGAATTGCCTGGGCATATTATCGAGTTAATGAAAAAAACCTTTGAAGCCAGGGATAAAGCTTATGCGCCTTACTCGAAATTTCATGTTGGTGCAGCTCTTCTGCTTGATAATGGCGAAATTATTACCGGGAGTAACCAGGAAAACGCTTCATATCCTTCGGGCCTATGTGCCGAACGCACCGCAGTTTATTATGCAGGTGCGAAATTCCCCGAGGCTAAAATAAAATGTATTGCCATTTCGGCTACTTCCTTAAAAAGACCCTTAACCACACCAATACCTCCATGTGGGGCGTGTAGGCAGGCCCTTGTGGAATATGAAGTGAAGCAAAATAGCAACATGGAAGTTTATTTTATGGGCGAATCCGGAGCAATAGTAAGAGCAAAATCTGTAAAAGATTTGCTTCCATTGATTTTTGATAATTCCTACTTATAACGTTTTCGTGATTTTTGGGTTAAAACTGTTTTCCATTCTTGCTGAAAATAGTATTTTTGTTACCCGCTTGACAGACCCTATCTGTCTGGCCTAAAATTAATACAGTTAAATGAAGAAAATAACAAAAGCCACATACTTAAAGTGGTACGAGGATATGCTGTTTTGGCGCAAATTTGAGGACAAACTTGCGCAGGTTTATATTCAGCAGAAAGTGAGAGGTTTTTTACATCTTTATAATGGGCAAGAAGCTATTTTGGCCGGAGCCTTACATGTAATGAACCTGGAGAAGGATAAAATGATCACAGCCTATCGTAACCATGTCCAGCCAATTGGAATGGGGGTTGATCCCAAAAGGGTAATGGCCGAGCTTTATGGTAAAGGAACAGGTACCTCTCAGGGGCTTGGTGGTTCAATGCATATTTTCTCAAAAGAACACCGTTTCTATGGTGGGCATGGTATCGTAGGAGGACAAATCCCTCTTGGGGCCGGGCTGGCTTTTGCCGATAAATATTTTAAGCGGGATGCAGTAACGCTTACTTTTTTAGGAGATGGTGCGGCACGCCAGGGATCACTTCACGAAACCTTAAATATGGCTGTGAAATGGAATCTGCCGGTAGTTTTCTGTGTTGAGAATAACGGATATGCCATGGGTACATCTGTGGCAAGAACCTCTAAAAGTCTTGATATCTGGAAATTAGGTAATGCGTATGAGATGCCATGTGGTCCTGTAGATGCCATGAATCCTATCAAAGTTGCTGAAGCTCTTGATGAAGCGATCAAGAGAGCCAGAAAAGGTGAAGGTCCAACATTCCTTGAATTGAAAACTTACCGCTACCGTGGTCACTCCATGAGTGATGCTCAAAAATATCGTACCAAGGAGGAGGTTGCCGAATATCAAAAGATAGATCCTATCACCCAGGTACTGGATGTGATCAAGGAGAAGAAATATGCTTCAGAAGATGAAATAAAGGCCATTAACAAACGCGTTAAGGACTTGGTTTCAGAATGTGAGAAATTCGCAGAAGATTCTGATTGGCCTGAGAAAAGCGTTATGTATGATGTAGTATACGAGCAGAAAGATTATCCGTTTTTAGCACATAAACCCGAATAAATTATGGCAGAAGTAATTAACATGCCGCGTTTGAGTGATACCATGGAAGAAGGTGTGGTAGCGAAGTGGTTGAAGAAAAAAGGAGATAAAGTAGAAGAGGGGGATATTCTGGCCGAAATTGAAACCGATAAGGCAACGATGGAATTTGAATCCTTTCATGAAGGTACGCTTCTGCATATTGGAATTGAAGAAGGTGAAACTGCCCCTGTAGATACACTTTTAGCGATTATTGGAGAAGAAGGCGAAGATATTTCAGACCTGATTGAAGGTGGAAGCTCAGATGATAAGTCTGATAAAAAAGAAAAAAAATCTTCGGAAGAGAAAGCAGATGATACTTCAGAAGAAAAAGAAGATTCTGCTGAAGAAAAAGAAGAAGGCGATAACGGAAGTGGTGATAATGAAATTCCGGAAGGGGTAGAAGTGATCACTATGCCGCGTCTTAGCGATACAATGGAGGAAGGAACAGTTGCCTCCTGGATCAAGAAAGAAGGAGATAAGGTAGAAGAGGGAGATATCCTTGCCGAAATCGAAACCGATAAGGCAACGATGGAATTTGAATCTTTTTATTCTGGTACTTTGCTGAAAATAGGAATTCAGGAAGGTGAAACTGCTAAGGTAGACAGTCTCTTGGCAATCATAGGGCCTGAAGGAACTGATGTTTCAGGAATTGCGACGGGAGATACTGGAAGTAAGCCTTCTGCTAAGAAAGAAGAAAAATCAGAAGATAAAAAAGAGGAAAAAACCTCAGAAACGTCTTCTGAAAAATCTGAAGATAAAAAGTCTTCAGGAAGAATATTTGTTTCTCCACTTGCCAAAAAAATGGCTGAAGATAAAGGTATAAACCTTTCTGATGTTAAAGGAAGCGGAGAAAACGGGCGTATTGTAAAACGCGATATCGAAAACTTTAAACCTTCTGAAAAACCTGCAAAAGCTGAAGCTCCTGCTGATAAGAAACCGGCAGAAGTACAAGCTTATATGCCTGCAGGGGAAGAAAGTTTTGAGGAGATCAAGAACTCGCAAATGCGCAAGACTATCGCCAAACGTTTGGCTGAGTCCAAATTCAACGCGCCTCATTATTACCTGACTATCGAGGTTGACATGGCTAACGCTATGGCGTCCCGTAAACAAATTAATGATATCCCTGATGTTAAAGTTAGTTTTAACGATATGGTAATTAAGGCCAGTGCAATGGCCTTGCGTAAGCATCCAAGAGTAAACAGCCAGTGGACGGGCGATACGACTAAGATCGCTAAGCACATTCACATGGGTGTAGCCGTGGCAGTAGAAGAAGGTCTTGTGGTTCCAGTTCTTCAGTTTGCCGATCAAATGTCTCTAACTCAAATTGGGGGTAATGTAAAATCACTTGCAGGGAAAGCACGCGATAAAAAACTTCAGCCAAAAGAGATGGAGGGAAGCACTTTTACCGTTTCCAACCTCGGAATGTTTGGGATCGTAGAGTTTACCAGCATTATCAATCAACCTAACTCGGCAATTCTTTCGGTGGGAACCATCGTGGAAAAACCGGTTGTAAGAAATGGACAGATAGTAGTTGGAAATACTATGAAATTGACGCTTGCTTGTGACCACCGCACAGTAGATGGTGCTACCGGAGCTGCATTTTTAGAAACTCTGAAAACTTATTTGGAGAATCCGGTGACTATGCTTGCTTAAAAGTACGTACACTATATTCTATAAACTTAAAATCCCGCTTAATTGCGGGATTTTTTTATCTTTAGCGATATGAGGAATTTTTCATTTTTTACGATTTTATTTTTAAGCTTTTTCATCCTTGGTTGCCAGGGAATATCAAAAACGGCCAGTACTGAACAGCAGCCTGAAACCGAATTAACCGAAGATCCTGTTGAATCTTTATTGAAATATCTGGCATCTGATGAATTGAGGGGCCGGGAAACGGGAACGGAAGGTATCGACCTTGCCGCTAAACGCATTGAGTCTGTTTTCGCTGCCAATGGTGTGCAACCCTATTACGAAACCTATCGTGATTCTTTCAAGGTGGAAGATCGCCATGCTTATAATGTAGTGGGTTTTGTTGAAGGGAAAGATCCTATACTGAAAGATGAAATTATCATTATTGGGGCACATTATGACCATGTTGGTGAAGGGGAAGAAGTAGATGGTGATATAATTGCAAATGGGGCTAATGACAATGCTGCGGGAACTGTGGCAGTTGTAGAACTTGCCAAGCATTTTGCAGAAATAAACAACAACAAAAGAAGTTTGATATTTATGCTTTTTTCTGCTGAAGAAATGGGGCTTCAGGGCTCTAAACATGCTGCTGAAAAAATGAAAGAAGATGCTGCTGATCTTTATGCAGTTCTTAATTTTGAGATGATAGGAGTGCCCATGGAAGATAAGGATTACCTCGCTTATGTTACCGGTTATGAGAATTCAAACCTTGCAGAAAAATTCAATGAGTATTCTTCCGAAGAGATTCTGGGATTTCTTCCGCAGGCAAAGGAATACAATTTATTTCAACGAAGTGATAATTACCCGTTTTACCAGGAATTCAATATCCCGGCTCAGACTATTTGCACCTTTGATTTTACCAATTATGAATATTATCATCACGTTTCAGATGAAGCTCAGGAGCTGGATTTTGAACATATGAAAAATTTGATTGAATCGGTGAAACCGGGAATACGAAAAATGGCAAATACCGAAGAAAAAGAAATAACATTAAATAAGTAATGATGCAGGTTGTAATTACAGGAACGAGCAGGGGAATAGGATTTGAACTGGTAAAGCTTTTTGCTGAAGCGGGGCACCAAGTTTTGGCCTTATCAAGAAACGAAAAGCCTGTACAAAGTCTTGAACTTGAAAATGTTCATACATTTTCCTGCGATATTGCCGATCCTTCCCATTTGGAAAAGGTGGCAGATTATTTAAAGAATAACAAGACTGATAAGGTGGATATTTTGATTAACAATGCGGGAGCATTGATCAATAAGCCTTTTGGTGACATCAACCTGGAGGAATTTGAAAATATTTATAAGACAAATGTAATGGGAGTGGTAGGACTTACCCAAACCCTACTGCCGTTGTTTCACCGTGAATCCCATGTTGTGAATATCAGTACCATGGGAGGCGTTCAGGGGAGCGTGAAATTTCCGGGACTTTCAGCGTATAGCTCCAGCAAGGCTGCGGTTATAACCTTAACCGAACTGCTTGCCGAAGAATTCAAGGAAACCGGTCCCTCTTTTAATGTTCTTGCCCTGGGTGCAGTACAAACCGAAATGCTTGAGGAAGCCTTCCCCGGTTTTAAGGCTCCGCTTTCAGCTAAGGAAATGGCACAGTATATTATGGAGTTCAGTTTAACTGGTAACCGTTATTATAACGGGAAACTATTACAGGTATCTAAAAGTATTCCCTAATATTTAATGAAGCAGATTCTTGAAAAATATTTGCCTGATCATGCTATTCCTGGGGCGTTTAGCCTCATTAGAGAGAATAATGTGCATTTGAAAATAGTAAATGAACGTAAAACCCGTCACGGGGATTACAGGAGATTGCCAAATGGATCTCAGCAAATTACGGTAAATGCTAATTTGAACAGATACCGTTTCCTGATCACGCTAGTACATGAGATCGCCCATTTATTAGCATTTGAGAAGTATGGAAGGAATATTAAACCTCATGGCGTAGAATGGAAATCGACTTTTAGGGAGTTAATGTTGCCATTTATTAGGCCTGAAATATTTCCTCACAGTCTTTTGCCGGTCTTAGCAGGGCATTTCCGAAACCCGCGGGCAAGCAGTGATACCGATGCCAGACTTGCAGTGGCCTTAAAAAGCTTCGACCCGGAGAACGATAAAAATTATATTTTTGAAATTCCAAGCGGAGGGATTTTCAGGATCTATAATGGGAAGACCTTTAAAAAAGGAGCACGGCGCATTAAAAGGTATGAATGTCTGGAAATTAGTACCGGAAAGATCTATCTGTTTCAACCTAACGCTGAAGTTGAATTTTTAAAAGCCTGATGTATGAAGAATAATAATTATTATGCAATCCTAATGGCCGGGGGAATAGGTTCCCGTTTCTGGCCCGCAAGTACTCAGGCAAATCCAAAACAGTTTCAGGACATTCTGGGATCTGGCAAAAGCCTTATTCAGGTCACTTTTGCACGGCTTGCTAAAATTATTCCACCAGAAAATATTTATATCCTTACTCATAAAGATTATACCCAGCTGGTTAAAGAACACTTGCCGGAGGTAAAGGACGAGCAAATTGTACCTGAGCCTGCCATGCGAAATACAGCACCAAGTATTTTACTGGGGGCTCTTAAAATCAGAAAAAAAAATGAAGATGCACTTATCCTTGTGGCCCCAAGCGATCACTGGATTGATGATGATGAGGAGTTTTCTAAAAATGTGCAAACGGGTTTTGATGCTGCTTCGGAAGCTGATAAACTAATTACCCTGGGGATAAATCCCACTTATCCCAATACTGGATATGGTTATATTAGGTATAATCCAAGGGGTTCTTCTAAGCTGTTTGAAGTTGAAAATTTCACCGAAAAACCTAATTTTAAAAAGGCTGAGCAATTTCTAAAGAGTGGAGACTATTTATGGAATGCCGGGATTTTTATATGGAGTGCCGCTTATATAATCAAATCATTTGAAAAATACCTTCCTGAAATGTACCGGCTGTTTCAAAAAGGCAATGATCTATGGAATACTTCAGAAGAAACTGAGTTCCTCGAAAAGAATTATGCTTTAGCCGATAATATCTCGATAGATTACGGGATTCTGGAACGTTCTGATAGTGTGTTCGTAATTCCGGTAGATTTCAAATGGAATGATCTGGGAACCTGGAAAAGCTTAGAGAGAGAATTACCGAAAGACGATTTTCAAAATACCGTAGTTAATTCCCGGCTCCTGCCAATAGATTCTTCTGGAAATATCGTAAGTACCGAAAGCGGAAAAGTTGTGGTCTTAGAAGGGATCACCGATTATATTATAGTGGAAACCGCAGAGGTATTGCTTCTCCTGCCAAAAGATAAAGAACAATCAATTAAAGAACTTCGGGAGAAAGTCCGGGAGCGTTTTGGAAATAATTTAGTCTGATTTTAAATAATTCCTCCCAAAAAGACCCATATCCTGTCATTGCTTTACTAATTTCTATATTTTCATTTTTACTTATCTTCGCCTCGATCTGGAAATTCCCTGTCCGGGGTTTGTATCTATAACTGGGTGCTAAAAAAATTCTTGTATTTAAAACAAAATAATTATGATCGCCTTACGAGCCCTAGATTTTTCATTACCGCTTAGTAATCCTGTCCTCATTTTTGCATTAATTCTATTCATAATTTTATTTGCACCCATTCTGTTGAATAAACTTAAGATTCCACAGCTTATAGGATTGATCATTGCGGGGGCACTAATCGGTCCTAATGGTTTAAATTTCATGCTCAGGGATAGCAGTATTGAACTTTTTGGAACCGTGGGTTTGCTCTACATTATGTTTCTGGCCGGGCTGGAGATCGATATGGGTGATTTTAAAAAAAATAGTGGAAAAAGCCTGGTTTTTGGTTTATATACCTTTATTATTCCTATGACTCTCGGTACCGTAGCCGGGTTTTATTTCCTAGATTATACTATAGCGACTTCGGTTCTTCTTGCAAGTATGTTCGCTTCACATACTCTTATTTCCTACCCTATAGCAAGTAAACTTGGAATCGCAAAAAATAAAGCGGTGAACATTACTGTTGGTGGTACTGTTATTACCGATACCCTGGCCTTACTTGTACTTGCTGTTATCGTAGGAATGTCGTCTGGTGAGATCACCAATGAATTTTGGCTTCGACTTTCCATTTCCGTGGTGGTTTTTGGCCTTATTGTTATGTTGCTTTTTCCTGTTATTGGACGTTGGTTTTTTAAGCGGTATGATGATAATATTTCTCAGTACATTTTTGTACTAGGAATGGTATTTCTGGCTTCTTTCCTGGCTGAAGCAGCAGGTATTGAGGCAATTATTGGGGCTTTCCTTGCAGGGCTGGCACTAAACCGCCTTATTCCCTTAACGTCACCTTTAATGAACAGGATAGAATTTGTAGGGAATGCTCTTTTTATCCCATTTTTCCTAATTGGAGTGGGAATGCTTATTGATTACGAGGCATTTTTCGAGGATTTCGAGACCATTAAAGTAGCCCTAATCATGACTTTTATTGCTCTTCTGGCTAAGTTTCTTGCAGCTTTTCTCACACAGAAAACCTTTAATTTTAATAGTACGGAGCGCCAGCTAATCTTTGGGCTTAGCAGTGCACAGGCAGCTGCAACACTTGCTGCTGTTTTGGTTGGTTATGAGGTGATTATCGGAGAGACTCCTGATGGAGAACCTATACGATTACTCAGCGAAAGTATTTTGAATGGAACAATTCTTATGATCCTGGTTACCTGTACAGTTGCTTCTTTTGCAACCCAAAGGGCGGGTCAGAAAATCGCTCTGCAGTCGGTTACTGAAACTGAAGATGATGAGGAGTCAGAAGAACGAATTTTGATTCCGGTAAGGAATTTAAAAACTACTGAAGAACTTATTAATCTTAGTATCACTATAAAATCTCCAAAGAACACAAAAGGCCTATTCGCCCTAAATGTTATTAATAATGATCTTGAAGGCTCTGATAGTGAATCGGAGAAAAAGGCTGAAAAGGTTCTTAATCGCGCATCTGTCACAGCAGCTGCCACTGATAATGAAGTTCAGGAATTGCTTCGATACGATGTGAATATTGTAAATGCCATAACAAGTACCATAAAAGAGAAAAAGATCACAGACCTGATCCTCGGGCTACACCAAAAACAGGATATTTCTGAATCCTTTTTAGGAAATCTTACCGAGGGAATCTTATCTAAGAGTAACATAACTACTCTAATCTATAAACCGGTACAGCCAATGGCTACAATAAAAAGGCATATAGTGGTTGTTCCCCCCGGGGCCGAACAGGTTATCGGTTTTCCGTTCTGGTTATTGAAAGTTTGGAATATTGCTCGAAACACTGGCGCCACTTTAAAATTTTATGCAACAGAAGAAACCCTGAAGTATGTAAAAGAAATACAGAAGAAATATCCTGTTGAGGTAGAATTTGTGGAATTCACAGACTGGAGTGAGTTTTTAATAATTTCAAGGGACATAAATGACAATGATAATCTTTTGATCGTTCTAAGTAGAAAGGAAGGACATTCTTACAATAAAATGATGGCCAAAATTCCTGGGTATCTGAATAAATTTTTCAAAGAAAATAATTTTATTCTAATTTACCCTATGCAGGCGGTAGGTACAATATCCAAGAGCTATAATAATTCGGCATTACAAGTCCCTTATCAGGCTAACTGGGAGAATTTTGAAGATCTTAGCAAAACCCTGCAGTCGGTTTTCAAAAAGAATAAAGCCTGATTATAATCCCTTGAGTTGTGCTTTTTTTACCTTTTTAAACAGATTGGAAGAATAAATGAAATCAGTTACGGTTTCATCTTCGGTTTTAAACACCTGGTCTTTGTCTCCCTTCCAGGCTAAGACCCCATCTTTAAGAAAGGCGATATTTTCACCAATTTCAAGCACCGAGTTCATATCATGAGTGATGATAACCGTTGTGATATCGTATTCCCTGGTAATCTCCTGAATTAGATTATCTATTACGGTAGCTGTTTTGGGATCCAGTCCGGAGTTTGGTTCGTCACAAAAAAGATATTTGGGGCGGTTCACAATTGCACGTGCGATGGAAACCCGTTTTTGCATCCCTCCACTAATTTCTGACGGGTATTTTTTTTCACTGCCATCAAGATTAACTCGCTTCAATACCTCATTAACCCGTTTCATCAGCTTGCTCCTGCTTTGTTTAGTAAACATCCTTAAAGGAAAAAGAACATTCTCCTCAACAGTCATCGAATCGAAAAGAGCGCCTCCCTGAAAAACCATCCCTATTTGCTTACTGAGATCTTTTTTCTCGTCTTCGGTGAATTCTGAATATGGTTTTCCGTCGTATTCAATTACCCCTTCATCAGGAAGAAAAAGACCCAGCATGCATTTCAATAAAACACTTTTTCCTGACCCGGATTGACCGATGATAAGATTGGTTTTTCCGCGTTCAAAGACAAAATCTATTCCCTTTAAAACTTCTTCCCCGTCAAATGCTTTATGAATGTTTTTAACTTCTATCATCGCCTAACTTAATAATAACTGGGTTACAATATAATTGGTTACAATAATCACCACACTGGTCCATACAAAAGAAGTGGTGCTGGCCTGGCCTACTTCCAAGGCTCCACCCTTCATATAATAACCATGATATGCAGGTACTGTGGCAAGGATAAAGGCAAATAAAAAGGTTTTTACAAAGGCATATGTGAGGTGAAAGGGATCGAAATCATCCTGGAGACCTTCAATGAAGGCATCGGGACCAACAAAACCTCCAAAAACCGCTGCAACATAGGCGCCGATAATCCCAAGAAACATAGAAATAGCGATCACGAAGGGATAAGTGAGCATGGCGATCACTTTTGGAAAAATAAGATAGTTCAACGAGTTTATTCCCATTACCTCCAGGGCGTCAATTTGCTCGGTAACGTTCATAGAACCGATACTGGATGTAATGTAAGAACCTACCTTTCCCGCCATGATTATCGAGATGAAAGTTGGAGCAAACTCCAGGATCACCGATTGTCTTGCAGCATAAGCTACAAGTGTTTTCGGAATTAACGGATTTGTAAGATTTAGTGCTGTTTGAATTGCGACTACACCACCGATGAAAAAAGAAAGGAAAGCTACGATTCCAATTGAACCAATTATAAGATCATCTATCTCTTTAAAAATCAGATCTTTTAAAACCGATCTTTTGGTCATTCGGCCAAAGACCCCTTTCAGCATTAAAAAATATTCTCCAATGGAGTGCAAATAGTTCATTCACCAATTTTTGTAAAGCTAAAATACTAAAAAATCAGTCCAAAGTATTTAACGTAGAATTAAACTTTAGCCATTGGTTTGAATTCCCTTAAGACATAACGGTAAGATAGAGTTGTTCTTTAAAGAACCAATGCAGTGAGTGGAACATAAGAGTAATTTAAAACAATTTACTCCGCATCTTTTTCCAACGCAGCTTTCTAATAAATTGGCCTTCTTCTTCATTTACAAGAAAAGGCTGTTTTTCATTTTTAGCTTTGAAATAACCTTGCAGATAATCCTTAAAGTAGGAGGTTTTTTCCTTTTTTAGGGCCAGTTTTGCAGAGGCTATTATACTTATTACAAGGCCATAGCGCAGACTGTAGAAGGCTTCGCCCTGTTTGTTTTTGGAAGATTTATTGTAGTTTGTTCCGGTGGGTTTCAGGTGCTTGACTACTAGTTTTTTGTCGGTTTTTATTTTCCAACCATGGTATTGCGCAAGAAGTTCATCTACAGTATCCCAGCCCATAGCTGGTTTTAAACCGCCAATAGCATTGAAACAGTCTTTTTTATAAGCTTTTAAGGCTCCTCTAATATGGTCTTTCCCTGTAAGATTTTCCAGTTCCCAGGATTCTCCTTGTTTGATACTGCAAAATCCACCTGCCATTCCCACCTCCGGTTTCCGGAAATGAGCTGCGATTTTTTCTAAATAATCTTCAGGAAAGATGAGGTCTGCATCAAATTTGCAAATTATGTCATAGTTATCATCCAGGGTTTCCAGCCCTAACCTAAAGGCTTTTATTACCTTCGCTCCGGGTTCATGGGGATCTTGCAAAAAGTTGTGTACAAGACTTATTTCCGGATTTTCTTCTGCATATTTCAGGACAATTTCTGGCGTAGCATCGGTGGAGCCATCATTGACCACCACGATCTTTTTTGCAGGAAGACTTTGCCTCACTAAGGATTGCAAAGTCTTTCCTATAAATTGAGCTTCATTATGCGCAGGAATTACGATGTAGAAATTCAATAAATTTGAATTTTAATACTGATAAACTACAGCATTGATATTCATTCCCGCACCCACACTGGCAAAAATAATGACATCACCTTTCTCAAGGTTCTGATCGGCTATTTTTCCTTTGCGAACCAGATCAAAAAGAGTTGGTACGGTAGCCACACTACTGTTACCTAATTCCTGGATGGTCATAGGCATTACGTGATCTGGCACCGGTTCTTTGTACATTCTGTAGAAGCGTTTTATGATGGCATCGTCCATCTTTTCATTGGCCTGATGAATAAATATCTTTTTAAGGTCCTTTATGTCTTTTCCGCTTTTTTCAAGGCAGGATTTCATCGCTGCAGGAACATGACTCAATGCGAACTCATAGATCTTGCGACCATTCATTTTAATATACCTAATGTCTTCTGGAGCACCGGTATTATTCGATTTTCCGAAGAAAATATAATTTGCTTCGCTAAAACTGTAAGTAGCCGATTCGTGGGAAAGAATCCCACCTTCTTCTTCGGTGGCTTCCAGAACCGCAGCACCCGCTCCATCAGAAAATATCATTGAGTCCCGATCGTGATGATCTACCACTCTGGATAAAGCTTCGGCACCAATTACCAAACATTTTTTAGCCATTCCGGCTTTGATAAAAGCCTGTGCCTGGATCATTCCTTCTATCCAGCCCGGACAGCCGAAAAGAACATCATAACAAACACATTTAGGATTTTTAATACGTAAGTGATACTTAACCCTTGTGGCAAGACTGGGCACAGTATCGCTTTGAAGATTTTTCGCTTTCACATCTCCATAATTGTGAGCAACGATTATATAATCTAAAGTTTCAGGATCTGTTTTGGCATCTTCCAGAGCCCTTTGAGCGGCAAGCATGGCAATATCTGATGTATTGAGATTGTCCTCGATATAACGTCTTTCCTCAATACCCGTTATTGCTTTGAATTTTTCTATGGTCGTTTTATTGTCATGAGGGAATCCCGACCCATCGGCATTTAAAAATTCATGCTGTTGAAAATCGGCATTCTTAGTAATTATGTTGGGAATATAACTTCCTGTGCCGCTTATTTTTATATTCATATTTCCGGGGCTTATCGGTTTAAGAACTAAATTAATAAAATGATCTGTAAAAGATATCTAATCCAAAATTTAATTACATAATTAGACGAAAAATAAAGGCGAAACTTTCGTTCCGCCTCTGTTTTATACTTCAGCGTATTCCTCGGTAGGAGGGCATGAGCACATTAAATTCCTGTCTCCAAAAGCTTCATCTACTCTTCGTACACTAGGCCAGAATTTATTGTCCGCAATATAATCGAGCGGGAATGCAGCTTTCTGTCTGGAATATGAGAAATTCCAGTTATCTGTGGTCAACATCCCTAAAGTATGAGGCGCATTTTTCAATACGTTATCAACTTCCTCTGATGAAGTTTCTTCAATTTCCTTTCTAATGGAGATCAAGGCATCACAGAACCTGTCCAGTTCGGCCTTGCTTTCGCTTTCCGTAGGCTCGATCATTAAGGTTCCTGCGACAGGGAACGAAACTGTAGGGGAGTGGAACCCGTAATCGATAAGACGTTTTGCAATATCGGTTACTTCAATTCCTTTAGCTTTAAATGGCCTGCAATCCACAATCATCTCGTGGGCCGCTCTTCCTCTTTCTCCTGAATAAAGGGTTTTGAAATGTTCGTTTAATCTTTCCTTAACATAATTCGCATTCAGAATAGCATATTCGGTGGCTTTCTGAAGACCTTTGCTTCCAAGCATTTTGATATAACCATAAGAGATCAAACATACCAGGGAAGATCCCCAGGGAGCTGAGGAAATCGCACCGATGGCATTTTCACCGCCGGTTTTGATTACAGGATTGCCCGGTAGGAATGGTTTTAACTGTTCGGCCACGCAAATAGGTCCAACTCCGGGACCGCCGCCCCCATGTGGGATGGCGAAGGTTTTGTGTAAATTTAAATGACATACATCGGCTCCAATAACTCCGGGATTGGTAAGCCCAACCTGAGCGTTCATATTGGCCCCATCCATATAAACCTGCCCGCCATTATCATGAATAATAGTCGTGATCTCACGAATGGCCGATTCAAATACTCCGTGCGTAGAAGGATAAGTAACCATGAGGGCTGCAAGGTTGTCCTTGTGCTTCAGGGCTTTTTCCCTTAAATCCTCTACGTCAATATTTCCGTTTTCAGAAGCCTTGGTCACTACCACATCCATCCCCGCCATCACCGCTGATGCAGGATTGGTTCCGTGAGCCGAAGAGGGGATAAGACAGATATTTCTGTGTCCTTCTCCTCGGGATTCATGATAAGCTCTAATAACCATTAAACCAGCATATTCCCCCTGTGCACCGGAATTTGGTTGCAAGGAGGTTGCCGAAAATCCTGTGATCTCATTTAATTGTTTCTCTAATTCGTGCAGTACGAAATGGTAGCCGGCAGCTTGATCAACTGGTACAAATGGGTGAATATTTCCCCATTGTGGATTGCTGAGCGGAAGCATTTCAGAAGCCGCATTCAGTTTCATGGTACAGGACCCCAGAGAAATCATCGAATGATTGAGCGAAAGATCTTTGCGTTCCAGTTTTTTTATGTAACGCATCATTTCAGTCTCAGAATGATAAGAGTTGAAAACCTCGTGCGTAAGGAAATCGGTTTTTCGTTTTAATTCAGCAGGGATTTTTTCTTCTGTTGAAAGTTCTTCCACAGTAGATATGTCTTTGGCCGCAAGCTGAGCGAAAACAGCAATAATATTATTTAGATCCTCAATATTAGTTGTTTCATTTAGGGAAATAAGAACCGTTTCCTCATCCGGATAAAAGAAATTTATCTCTTTCCCCTCTGCGATCTGTTTTATACTGTCGGCATTAGCTTTAATTTGTAAAGTATCGAAATAGGCAGAATTCACCTGTTCAAATCCTAATTCTTCTAATTCTTTTTCCAGGCTTACCGCTGAAGCGTGCACAGTATCGGCTATATACTTTAATCCCTCAGGACCGTGGTAAACCCCGTACATTCCTGCCATAACGGCAAGCAATACCTGAGCTGTACAGATATTGGAAGTAGCTTTGTCGCGTTTGATGTGTTGTTCCCTTGTTTGCAGAGCCATTCGCAAGGCCTGATTGCCATCCACATCTTTTGTAACCCCAATGATCCTTCCTGGGATATTTCTCTTGTATTCTTCTTTGGTGGCGAAAAAAGCCGCATGAGGCCCACCGTATCCCAGTGGAATTCCAAATCGCTGGGTAGTACCAATTACAACATCAACGCCTAATTCCCCTGGAGCTTGCAGTTTTACAAGGCTGAGAATATCGGCTGCAACTGCAGTTTTTATTCCGGCATCCTGGCACTTTGAAATAAAATCACTGTAATTGAATACTTGTCCTGATTTCCCCGGGTATTGAACAAGAACTCCAAAATATTCTTCAGAAAAATCAAATTCTTCGTGATTACCAACTACAATCTCTATTCCAAGTGGTGTAGCCCGGGTTTCGATTAATGAAATGCTTTGAGGTAGAACTTCTTCAGAAACAAAGAATTTATTTACGTTATCTTTTTTCTGTTTGCGATCTCTTAAGGCATAAAGAAGTGAAATTGCTTCAGCAGCCGCAGTAGATTCGTCAAGTAAGGAGGCATTAGCGAGTTCCATTCCGGTAAGGTCGCTTACCATGGTTTGGAAATTCAGTAGGGCTTCCAGTCTCCCCTGGGCAATCTCTGCCTGGTAAGGAGTGTAGGCCGTATACCAACCCGGATTTTCAAGGATGTTTCGTTGGATCACAGCAGGCAATATTGACTGGTGGTAACCCAGGCCTATATAACTCTTGAAAACTTTATTCTTAGCAGCAAGTTTACCAATGTGCTCGGCATATTGTTGTTCACTTAAAGCAGAAGAAAGGTTTAAAGGAGATTTTAAGCGGATATCATCCGGGATAGTTTCATATATTAATTGCTCGAGGGTGTCTACGCCTATGGTTTGAAGCATGTCCTGTAGATTGCTTTCTTTAGGGCCTATATGGCGTAGTGCAAAAGAATCTGTTTTCATTAAAATAAAGTTGTGTTTTGTACTGCGAAATTACGGATTTTAAACGTAATTTTTTATAATTTGAAGTTGAGACTTGTTAAGATTTTAATGCTCTATTCAGCAAACTTCAGATTGTTTATTTTAGCCGGGTGAGGGTTCTCAGAAATATTTTCGATTTTTACATAAATAGCAGTGTTCATGTTGCATTGGCTGTAGTTGCTTTAAGTCTTTTGAGCTATTTGGAATATGGTATTCTGCCCAATTTTGAGCTCCTTATTTTTATTTTCTTCGGAAGCATTACAGGTTACAATTTTGTGAAATATGCGGGTCTTGCTAAACTGCATCATCGTAGTCTTGCCAAAAACCTAAAACTTATTCAGATTTTTTCATTCCTGGTTTTTCTCGGGATGGTTTATTTTGCATTTCTCCAAACCTGGGAGGTATTATTAACAAGCGCCTTGCTGGGATTCTTAACTTTATTATATGCTGCTCCCGTCCTTACACGAAACAGGAATCTGCGCGACCTGGCAGGAATTAAAATTCTTATAATCGCTCTGGTATGGGCAGGGGTGGCCGTAATTCTACCGATAATTAATCAGCCTGAAATTGGTTTTACGGAGAAAGTGCTTATGTTTTTACAGCGCTTCCTGTTTGTGGTAGTGCTTACTTTGCCCTTCGAAATAAGGGATCTGGAATTTGATGCTGAGCATTTGGCTACAATTCCGCAGAAAATTGGGATAAAAAAAACCCGCCTTTTGGGCTGGTTAATGATAGTAGTAATTTTGGTGCTGGAAATCTTTAAAGAGGAATTTAATCCGGTAAATTTTAGTGCTCTTGCCGCAGTAGCTCTGTTAAGTGCTTATGCTCTGAAACTGGTTGATAAAAAACAGTCGGCGTATTTTGCAGCTTTTTGGGTAGAATCGCTGCCCATAGCCTGGGTGATCCTTTGGTTTATTTTACAGATCCTTGTTTAGAGATTTCCTTTTTTAGTCGTTCCTTGATATTTCTTTTCTCTTCAGAAGTGCAGCCTTTGATCCTTGCTTTTTTTATTAGCTCAGTGAGTTTGGAATTTTTGGTGGAATATTCACGGCATCTTTTACAAAACAAATTGTGAATTATCATACTGGTTTTTTCCCTTAGACTTGCCTCATTATACTCTTTTTTGTCGCAACAATTGGCGGCGCCAGAGCAATCAAGGATAAAAAATTTAGGTTTCTGCATAACTAAAGCCATTTTTTTTCTAAACAGGCGGCGAGAGCCGTTCGGGCCCGGTGTATTATTACCCAAAGGTTAGACGGGGTGATTTTAAATTCATTACACACCGCTTCGGTATCTGCCCCATCAATTGTTTTCATTTTAAAAATTGCGGCTTGCTTTGGATTGATCTCATCCAGGCATTCCAGAATGGCTAATCTTAACTCCTCGTTTTCCATCTCATCTTCGGCACTGCGGTCAAAATCATCAGCCACTTGTTCCTCCAGCCAATCTCCGTTGTTTTCGTCATCTGAATAGTTGATCCGCACTTCTGCCTTTCCTTTTTGTGAGTTGATCCTGCGGTAATAATCTATAACCTTTCGTTTCAGGATTGAAATAAGCCAGGTGCGTTCAGAAGCTTTGCCTAAAAAATTGTCTTTCGAATTTAGACCGGCAAGGAAAGTTTCAGAAACCAAATCGTTAGCTATCTCGCGATCGTTCACCCGAACAATTGCGTAGTTAAAAAGGTAGTCAGCATATTTGTCTACCCATTTATTGGGATCTAACGTATGTTTAGGCATAGGTTTCTTAAATATCCTTTCAAAATTAACAACTTTAAACTGATTTATAGTTATAAAAAATATAAGTTTCAATGGGGAAAAACCGGGTATTTAGCTGAATATGCTCAAATACCCGGTTCTGTACTTTTATTTTTCAAGTAAACCGGCTCTTTTCAACAAAGCTTCAGGGCTTGGCTCTTTTCCGCGGAAACGCTTATAAAGGGTCATTGGATGTTCGGTGCCACCACGGGAAAGGATCACCGACTTAAATTTATTGGCGATCTCCCTGCTGAAAATTCCGTTTTCCTGAAAAAATTCAAAAGTATCGGCATCCAGAACTTCGGCCCATTTATAAGAATAATAACCTGCTGAATAGCCACCCTGAAATATATGCGAGAAAGCAGTGCTCATACAGTTTTCTGGCACATCAGGATACAATTTAGTAGGTTCAAAGGCTTTGTCTTCATGCGCTTTCACATCAGTAACATCGGTTGGATCTATGCCGTGCCAGCTTAGATCGAGTAAGCCGAAGCTAAGTTGACGTAGGGTAGCCATTCCTTCATGGAAATTAGCAGATTCTTTGATCTTTTTCACCAGCTCCATCGGAATTATTTCCCCGGTTTTATAATGTTTGGCAAATAGTTCAAGTGCCTCTTTTTCATAACACCAGTTCTCCAGAACCTGACTGGGAAGTTCAACGAAATCCCAGTACACATTTGCACCCGAAAGACTGGGGTAAGTGGTATCTGCCAACATTCCGTGCAAAGCGTGCCCGAATTCGTGAAATAAGGTAGTCACTTCATTGAAGGTTAGAAGAGAAGGTTGTGTTTTTGATGGCTTGGTGAAATTGCAAACAATGGAAATATGAGGTCGCTCCTTTTTACCGTCTTTTACATACTGGGATTTGTAACCCGTCATCCAGGCGCCATCGCGTTTTCCAGGACGCGGATGGAAATCGGCGTAAAAGAGAGCTACTGAGTTTTCTTCCTCATCGCTAACCTGGTAGGTTTTAACATCGGGATGGTATTTGTCTATATCATTTACCTCCTTAAAAGAAAGTCCGTAAAGTCTGTTTGCAATTTCAAAAACTCCATTTATAACGTTTTCAAGCTTAAAATATGGTTTCAACTTTTCATCGTCCAGATCAAAGCGTTTTTGTTTAAGTTTTTCAGCATAGAAAGCGGCATCCCATTTCTCCAGTCGGTCAATATTATTTAATCCTTTGGCGAAATCTTCCAATTCCTTGAATTCTTTTTGGGCTGCAGGTTTCGCTTTTTTAAGCAATTCTTCCAGGAAGCTGTTTACTTTTTCCGGGGTTTCAGCCATTCTTTCTTCCAGGACAAAATCGGCGTGGGTTTTAAACCCAAGTAGTTGGGCTCTTTGGTGTCGCAGCTTTACGATTTGCAGAACATTTTCCTGGTTATCCAGCTCATCTCCATGAAAGCCTTTAGAGCCAAAGGCAAGGGCCATCTTTTTACGCAGTTCCCGATTTTCAACATATTTCATAAAAGGCAGAAAACTGGGGTACTCCAGGGTGAACATCCATCCTTCTTTACTTCTCGATTCAGCGACAGATCTGGCTTCCTCTTTGAAACTTACCGGCAGGCCCTTTAGGTCTTCTTCCTCAGTAATGTGAAGCTCAAATTTATTGGTTTCTGCCAAAACGTTTTCCCCGAATTTAAGACTTAAAGAAGAAAGTTTCTTGTCGATATCTCTTAGTTCCTGTTGTTTTTCTTCAGAAAGATTAGCGCCGTTTCTGGCAAAAGCTTTGTATTTTTTATCCAGGAGCGTTTGTTGTTCTACATTAAGATCAAGCTGGTCTATTTTATCATAAACAGCTTTTACCCGTTCGAAAAGAGCTTTATTCAGAATAATGTCATTTCTGAATTCGGACAAAAGAGGGGACACTTCCTGAGCGATCTCCTGGATCTCCTTGTTGGTTTCAGCAGAATTTAAATTGAAAAATATGCTGGTGATTCTATCAAGTTGTTTTCCTGAAAATTCAAGTTCTTCAATGGTATTGGGAAAATCAGGGGTTCCTTCCGTCTTTGTAATGGAATCTATTTCCCTGCGAGCCATTTCAATGGCTTCAGTTATAGCCGGTTTAAAATGTTCGGTTTTAATAGAGGAAAAGGGTGCATATTCGAAGTCCTGTAACAGGGGATTGGATGTATTCATAGTTTTAAAATTGACGTTTTGTGAAAATTTTATAACACAAAAGGGAGTTTTTTAACAAAATTATGTATATTCGAAGCTTAAATAAGACAACACTGGCAGTGTGATCTTCTTTTAAAGTTTTTCTGGATTAATATTTTAGAATGGTTAATAAATTATTTTACAGATTTTAGAACTAACACTGCTATAGGCCACGTCGAAAGACGTGGCTTCTTTATTTCTACTTCTTCTTAAGCTTTTCTGCTCCTTCGATCACTTTTTGTTTAAGTCCTTCCTTATAAAAAATAACCTTATCCAGAGTGCATTTATCTGCTGTTCCTATAATTTGAGCGGCCAGGATACCCGCGTTTTTAGCACCATTCAGGGCTACCGTGGCAACGGGTACTCCCCCGGGCATTTGAAGGATGGAAAGTACAGAATCCCAGCCATCTATGGAGTTACTGGATTTCACCGGCACTCCTATAACGGGAAGAGGAGATAAAGAAGCGATCATCCCCGGCAAATGTGCAGCTCCGCCGGCGCCGGCAATGATTACTTTAATGCCGCGTTTGTGGGCTGTTTTTCCGTATTCGAATAATTTCTCCGGAGTTCGATGGGCTGAGACGATATCTACTTCCACTTCAATGTCAAAACCCTTTAATATGTCTATGGCGTCCTGCATCACCGGCATATCGCTGGTGCTTCCCATTATTACTGCTACTTTGCTCATATTACTTACTTATTACTTTTATTGAATTTTTCACTTCCTCCGCGATCTTCCTGGCTTTTTTTAAATCCTTGTGCACGATAGTGACATGGCCCATCTTTCTAAAGGGACGGGTTATCTTTTTGCCATAGATGTGTGGGGTTACTCCATCCATCTTTAGGATCTTTTCGATATTCTCATACACAACCTCTCCCTCATAATCCTTATCGCCAACTAAATTTACCATAATTCCCCCGACTTTGCTTTCAGTTTTTCCCAGGGGTAGATCTAAAATGGCCCGAACCTGTTGTTCAAACTGATTGGTGTATGAAGCTTCAATGCTGTAATGGCCACTGTTGTGAGGCCGTGGAGCAACTTCATTTACAAGAACTTCATCATCTTCCGTCTGGAACATTTCTACAGCTAGCAGGCCCACATGATTAAATGCTTCGGAAACTTTTTCTGCCAGGTTTCTGGCTTTTTCTGCTACTTTTTCTTCGATTCGTGCAGGACAGATAACATATTCTACCTGGTTGGCAGTAGGATGGAATTCCATTTCTACCACAGGATAAGTCCTGATCTCTCCCGAAGGGTTTCTGGCTACTATTACTGCAAGTTCATTTTTAAATGGGACAAGGTTCTCGGCTATACATTCTCCGTCTGAAATTTGGCTCAGATCTTCTTTACTTTTTATTACAGCAACGCCTTTTCCATCATAACCACCGGTAGCGCCTTTCCAAACAAATGGAAGCTCTAAGTTTCCAGTTTCTATGGCGGCAAGAAGTTTGTCTTTGCTTTCAAAAACTTCAAATGCTGCTGTAGGAATATTTTTCTCTTTGTAGAATTTTTTCTGAATGGCTTTATTCTGGATCTTATCCAAAGTATCTGCCGAGGGCCAGGTTTTTATGCCTTCTTTTTCAAGCTGTCTCAGCGCCTGGATGTTTACGCCTTCAATTTCAAAGGTGAGCACGTCTACCTTTCTTCCAAAGTTTAAAACCGTTTCATAATTCATGAGGTCTCCCTGCTCAAAATAATTACAGGAGATCCTGCAAGGAGCTTCGGGGCTCGGATCTAAAACATGGGTGTGGATATCGAATTTCCGGGTCTCGTAGAGCATCATTTTTCCCAGCTGTCCTCCCCCGAGGATGCCAAGCTTAAAGTCTGAAGAAAAATAATTTTGCATAAGGATTTACTGTTTAGGCAAAAATAAATTTTTAAGGCGTACTGCCCTACTTAATCTTATATAATTCAGCAGGTCTAGTGATAGAGAATCCTTATCTTTGCCTTTTTAAAATTTTTTAGTTTTGATAAAATTACACGACCTCAGTTTCGAGCCTTATATCTCAGAAGCAGAAATCGATGCAGCTATCATTCGTGTAGCCGCTCGGTTAAATGAAGATTACAAAGATGAAAATCCTGTGTTTTTAGGGGTTTTGAACGGAGCTTTTATGTTTGCTTCAGAAGTGATTAAAAGATTTGAAGGAGACTGTGAAGTGAGTTTCGTGAAACTCGGTTCCTACCAGGGCACTGAATCTTCCGGGAATGTAGAAACCCTGCTCGGCTTAAACCATTCCTTGGAAGACCGGAAGGTAATCTTGCTGGAAGATATTGTAGACACAGGAAATACTTTAAACACCATAAACGCTATTCTGGAAAAAGAAGGAGTTGCAGGATATGAAGTCGTGACTCTTTTCTATAAACCTGAAGCATATAAAAGAAAGTTCAATATTAAATATGTAGGAATTGAAATTCCTAATAAATTTATAGTAGGTTACGGTTTGGACTATGATGGTCTTGGGCGAAATTTGCGCCAGGTATATAAACTCAAAGAAAATAAAATGACAAATTTGGTATTGTTCGGTCCTCCCGGGGCCGGAAAAGGAACGCAGGCAACGATCCTGAAGGAGAAATACAATCTGGTACATATCTCTACCGGAGACGTTTTTAGATATAATATTAAGAACAAAACGGAACTTGGACTCAGTGCCAAAGCTTTTATCGATCGCGGAGAACTCGTACCGGATGAGATAACCATTAAAATGCTTAACGCCGAAGTGGTTAAAAATGAAGATAGTAATGGTTTTATCTTTGACGGATTTCCACGTACCGAAGCTCAGGCTGATGCCCTTGACAAGCTTTTGCAGGAAAAAGGCACCGAAGTAAGCGCAATGATCGCCCTAGAGGTAGAAGATCACGTGTTGGTAGAGCGACTTCTGGAAAGAGGAAAGACTTCAGGACGTCCCGATGATGCCGATGAAACCGTGATAAGAAACCGTATTAAGGTATATTATGATGAAACTGCTATCCTGAAAGAATACTACAAAAAGCGGGGTAAATATTATGGTGTTGAAGGTGTAGGTTCAATTGATGAGATTACTGCCAGGTTGAGCGCGGTGATAGACGAACTGATGAAGAAGTAATATCGTTTTTATAACAAGCGAAAATAAGATTGAAATATGACTGAAGGGAATTTTGTTGATTATGTAAAGATTCACGTGGCCTCCGGAAAAGGAGGTAAAGGATCTGCACATTTACACCGCGAGAAATACATCACCAAAGGTGGTCCTGATGGGGGAGATGGTGGTCGTGGTGGCCATGTTATCATAAAAGGCAATAAAAATCTCTGGACGCTTTTTCACTTAAAATTCAAGAGACACGTAAAAGCCGAACACGGCGGAAACGGGTCAAAACAGCGTAGCTCTGGTGCCGAAGGTTCCGATGAGTATATTGAGGTACCCCTGGGAACCGTGATTCGGGATACCGACACCCAGGAAATCTTGCACGAGATCACTGAAGATGGTCAGGAATTTATTGTAGCCGAGGGTGGAAAAGGAGGGCTTGGGAACTGGCACTTTAAGAGTTCTACCAATCAAACTCCGCGATATGCTCAACCCGGTATTGATGGTGAATTAAAAGACATCACCCTGGAATTAAAAATCCTTGCCGATGTTGGTCTTGTTGGCTTTCCAAATGCAGGAAAATCTACTTTGCTATCAGTAATTACCGCAGCAAAACCCAAAATTGCCGATTACGAATTTACTACCCTTAAACCTAATCTGGGAATCGTTCAATATCGTGATTTCAAAACCTTTGTTGTAGCCGATATTCCCGGAATTATTGAAGGCGCCGCCGAGGGTAAAGGTATTGGACACAGATTTCTTAGACATATTGAACGTAATTCAACCTTGTTATTTCTTGTTCCTGCCGATGCACCGGATATCGTGAAGCAATATGAGATACTTTTAGATGAGCTTAGACGCTATAATCCCGAGATGCTGGTGAAAGATCGGCTTTTGGCTATCTCAAAAAGCGATATGCTTGATGCCGAATTAAAGGCCGAAATAAAGACAGAACTTGACGAAAATCTTGATGTTCCCTGGTTGTTTATTTCCTCGGTAGCGCAACAAGGTCTTCAGGAGTTAAAAGACAGGTTATGGGAAATGCTTAATAAGGAGCCTGTTTAATTCTTGTTAATCCCTGAGGTTGGCCCCTCATTTTTCTGTAATTTTAAGCTAATACATTAAAAATACAGACCTTATGAAGGCTCTTAAAATATTCCTCGTTTTTTT
>NZ_JBEPWD010000027.1:0-28507 GCF_041642575.1 Salegentibacter sp.
GAAGCTTTTGAAGATATCATCAAAAACAGTGATGTGCAATTGGAAAGCTTCAATATTGATGCAACCAATGCAGAAAAAAGAGAAGGAATCATTTCAGAGATCCTAAAGATCCTGGGACCTGAGGGAAAAATCAGAACTCTTGTCCACAGTATCGCAAAAGGAAACTTGAAACCCATGAATGGGAATGAGCCCACCCTGGAAAACCTGGATTTTCAAATTACTATTGATGCTATGGCCATTAGTCTTTATGACTGGACCAAAGATATTTTTAAGCACGGAATTTTCGCAAAAGATGCCAGGATCATTTCTTTTACCAGTGAGGGAAATAAGAAAGTCTGGCAGGGTTATGCAGCTGTTTCGGCTGCCAAGGTAGCCCTGGAAGCTATTACCAGAAGTATTGCTCTGGAATTTGCTCCCTATGGAATTAGAGCAAATTGTATTCAGGCCGGAGTAACCGTAACCAAATCATTTCAAATGATTCCGGGTAATGAGACCCTTAGAGTTCACGCTTTAAAACACAACCCTTTTAAAAGGCTTACCGTTCCCAACGATGTGGCCAATGTTGTTTACCTGCTATCCAAAGATGAAGCCGGTTGGATTACAGGAACCATCATTCCGGTAAATGGCGGCGAACATTTAAAATAAAACATTGTTTTTGAAATTCAGCGAAATACTTGACAAACTGCCATATTCCCAACCGTTCTTATTTGTTGATGAACTTATCAGAATTGATGAAAATAAGGTGGAAGGAACCTATACCTTTTCTGAAGATGAATTTTTCTACAAAGGACATTTTAAAAATCAACCCGTAACGCCGGGTGTGATCCTCACCGAATGTATGGCCCAGATAGGAGTTGTTTGCCTGGGAATTTTTCTTTTAAAAGATGAAATAGAGGAGCGGCAAAAGATAGCCCTGAGTTCAACTGAAGTTGATTTTTATCTGCCTGTTTTCCCGGGAGAAAAAGTGACCGTGATTTCAGAAAAAATATATTTCAGGTTTAAAAAGTTAAAATGTGAAGTGAAAATGTATAATGCTGAAGCAAAGCTCATATGCAAGGGTAAAATTGCCGGAATGTGCGCTTAATAAATGAACTTTAAAAGGTATGAAAAACCAATGGCTGAAAAACGTGTAGTAGTAACAGGCATGGGCGTGGTAGCTCCAAATGCAACAAACCTGACCGATTTTAATGATGCCATTAGAAACGGAAAGAGTGGAATTACCCACCACCAGGAATTGGCAGACCTTAATTTCGGCTGCCAGGTTGCCGGCCAGCCCGAAGTGACAGAAGAAATGCTTCAGCAATATTTTTCTCCATTGGAATTACGCGGTTTAAATTCAAGTGGAATTTTCTACGGAACCATCGCCGGCACCGATGCCTGGAAAGATGCAGGCCTGGAAATTAGTGAAAAAGAAAGCCCCGATTGGGACAGCGGGATTATTTTTGGAACCGGAATTCTTGGGGTAGATAAATTCAGGGAAGCTATTCACCTAATTGATGCAGGTAAAACCCGAAGGTTGGGCAGTACCAGTGTTCTTCAAACAATGGCCAGCGGGATTAGCGCTTTTCTGGGCGGCAAACTCGGCAGTGGAAACCAGGTTAGCACCAATTCTTCAGCATGCACCACGGGAACAGAAGCTATTTTAATGGGGTATGACAGGATTAAATCAGGTAAAGCAAAACGAATGCTGGTGGGAAGTTGTAGTGATCATGGTCCTTACGTTTGGGGAGGCTTTGATGCTATGCGCATCCTGCCACACAATTTTAATGACGATCCAACATCAGCTTCCCGACCAATGAGTGCAACAGCTGCTGGATTTGTTCCGGGAAGTGGAGCAGGGGCCTTGGTTCTTGAGGATTATGATGCGGCAAAAGAACGTGGTGCGAATATCTATGCCGAAGTTTTAGGAGGAGCCGTGAACAGCGGTGGCCAACGGGGAGGGGGAAGTATGACGGCAGCTAATAATGAGGGTGTTCAGCGCTGTATTAAGGAGGCAATAGCGTATTCAGAAATCTCTGCAGAGGATATTGATGCGATCAACGGCCACTTAACGGCAACCACCAGAGATGCTACTGAAATTTTAAACTGGAAAGCCGCCTTAGGAAGGGGAAAAGACAATTTTCCTTACATTAATTCCTTAAAAGGAATGACAGGACATTGCCTTAGTGCCGCCGGTAGCATAGAATGTGTTGCAAGTGTCCTTCAGCTTAAAAACAATTTTATATTTGGCAATATAAATTGTGAGGATCTCCATCCCGACATTGAAGCCGTAATTTCACAAGATATGATTCCCCGCATAACAAAAGAACAGCCCATTAATATCCTAGCTAAAGCAAGTTTTGGATTTGGGGATGTAAATACAGTATTGATTTTTAAAAAATTAGAAGATAAATAATCTCAAAATCTTCAACTATGGAAGAAAAAGACCTGGACGATCAATTAAGAAATATTGTAAGTCCTTATGCACAAAATAAGGAAAGCTTAAAGGAATTTAAAGATAGCACCCATTTTATCCAGGACCTGGAAGTGAATTCTGCTAATTTGGTAGATATTATTCTTGATGTAGAAGATGAATTTGATATTGAAATAGATAACGATTCCATGGAAGGAATGTTAACTGTGGAGGATGCCAAAAATATTATCAGGAAGAAAATGCATGAAAAATGATAGGAAATGATATTGTAGATCTGCATCTGGCTAAAATCCAGAGTAACTGGCGACGGCCGGGTTATCTTCAGAAAATATTTACTAAAGAGGAACAGGAAAAAATTCTAAATTCAGAAAATAAGAATAAAATGGTCTGGTTATTCTGGAGCATGAAGGAGGCTGCTTATAAAGCATGGCAGAGAAAAAACAATCGGCCTCCAAAATTCAATCCTCTCAGCTTAGAATGTTCTCTTCGATCAAACAGTTACGAAAAAACAACAGGAAAAGTAATTATAGAGGAAGAGACCTTTTATACCAAAAGCTTAATCAAATCCAATTTAATTCATAGTCTCGCCACTGGCCGGGCTAATGAAAAAGTTATTTGGAAGAGCCTATCTTCCCAGGAAGACCTTAAAAATTCTTTAGTAAGGGAATTTTCAGCAACTGCAGGTCCTTTTTTGAAGGTTCCGGAAATAAAGAAAAACAGAGATTATATTCCTCAATTTTATCTAAACGACCAGACACTTTCTTATAATTTTTCTCTCTCTCACCACGGAAATTTTTCCGGGTTTGCAATGTCGTTAAATAACTCCTAAACCCTTCTTAAAGGCTTGTTGAAAAAGGTCTGGATTTGTATCTTGATATTACAAATTTAAAACCCAATGTATTTATGAAGACAGTTGATAAAATGGAGGTGCTTAACAGCCAGTCTGCCGAATTTATTGAAAAAGCCGAACCAGGGAAATTTCACAAATTAATTCCCGACACTTTTATAATTAAAGGAGATAAAAACAATGGAGGTCATAATCAGGGATATGCAATAAGACATATAAATCGTCAGGATATTCTGCTCATCGATGTAGTAGAAAAATCTACTAAAGATGCCGTGAAAAAACTGGTAACTGATGGTTATCGAATAAAAGGCATTCTTATTACCTGCGACGAAATTATGAAGAACGCCTATGCCGATCTAAAAACAATTTCTGAAGACGCGGGAGGAGCTGCAATTTTTGCTCATCCAAGAAAAAATTTCAAGGATGATTTTAAAACTAAAGACATCACTGCAAAAGAAAATGTATTAAAGGATTTTGGACTCAAAGTTGTTGATCTACCTGGTAACGGTGGTGCTTCAGTAATTGTGTATTCTGAAATAAACGACGGAATGTTATTTACCGGAGATGATGCCGAGGGTTCTCCTTACGACTCAGAGTTAAATACTTTTAAGCGTCCAGAAATGAAAAAGAAAAATGATGACTTTGGGCTTGCAGAAAGCTGGAGTGCATTTAATGAACCTTTCAGTTATCTATTTCCGCGGAAAGGTAAACCTGGATTTAATCTCGAAGAAGGCCATCAAACCGATATTTTAAATGCATTAAGTCGAAATAAATAGATTTTTAGTTTCCCGGGGCTGCTATAAAAATAGAGTGATGCCAATCGCAATTTCTAACAGGATTCAGATTGTCATTGGTTTTATTTTTCAGGTAGCCCCATTTTTATTGTTTTCTTCCTCATTTAAATTCTGTTCCTGGTCATTATTCACCAAAGGATGATCTGTAACTCCAAGACCAACGATTAATATGATGTTCGCTATTGTCCCGTAAAGCATGGTTACTACCGCTATCAAACCTCCTCCCAGAATTGAAGCTACTCCCAGAGTTATATAATAAATATTAGTATACCAGCTTCCCGGTACTTCTTCGCTTTCGGTAATAGGAATATTCAGAAATAAAAAAGCGATAACCGCTGAAATTATGAGGATAGTATCATACTTTGCTATATTAAGAACATGGCGATAATGTTCTTTTGTCAAACTGGAATTGGCTGCCCGGCTAATACCTAATAAGGTTAGCATTAATGCCAGAATAGTGGAAGAACCTAAAATGACGGTGTTACAAAGCATATTGATACCCGAAATTGAAGATTCCAGTAACACCTTTGCTTCATATCCCGACAGCCTGCCTACCAAAAATGTTCCGGAAGCCATTACCACTGTTGCTACAGCTCCGCCAAACAGAGCTCTTTTAATTATTACGCTCATAAATAAATGGTTTAAAATTTAAAGTAAAGTTTTAAGAGTGAATCAAGCTATAAGAAATTGTTAAATGGGCCAATACTCTCCCGAAAAATTGATAATTTAAAATAAAAGCAACCAACTATGGCAAAATTAAATGTAACCCAGAAATTAATTAAAGAACATCTGCTAAAGGGTGAAATGAAACCCGGAACAGAAATCGGGATCAAAATAGACCAGGCCTTGCTTCAGGATGCTACAGGGACCTTGGTACAACTGGAATTAGAAGCGATGGGACTGGAAAAGGCACAAACTGAAGTGGCCGTTCAGTATGTAGACCATAACCTTCTTCAAACAGATTTTAAAAATGCTGATGATCATTTGTTTCTCCAATCTGCCGCTCAGAAATTTGGGTTGTGGTACAGTCGCCCCGGAAATGGGGTGAGCCACCCTGTTCATATGGAACGCTTCGGAAAACCCGGGAAAACCATGGTAGGCTCAGATAGTCACACGCCAGCAGCTGGTGCCTTGGGAATGCTTGCAATTGGTACAGGAGGTTTAGATGTAGCCGCTGCAATTGCGGGACAGCCATATTTTGTAAAAATGCCCCAGGTTTGGGGAGTTAAATTAACCGGAAATCTTCCTGATTGGGTAAGCGCCAAAGATGTAATCCTTGAAATGTTACGGCGCCATGACGTAAAAGGTGGAGTAGGGAAGATCGTTGAATATTACGGCGATGGGCTCCAAAATTTGAGCGCCATGGATCGACACGTAATTGCCAATATGGGAGCCGAATTGGGTGCTACCACAACAGTTTTTCCAAGTGATGAGGAAACCCGAAGATTTTTGAAATCGCAAAACAGGGAAGAAGACTGGAAAGAATTAATTGCAGATGAAGGCTGCGAATACGATCTACATGAAGAGATCATACTTGACGATCTCGTTCCATTAATAGCGAAACCTACCAGTCCCGGAAATGTTGTGCCGGTAAGAGAAGTAGAGGGAAAAGAAATTAGCCAGGTTGTTATAGGTTCTTCGGCCAATCCGGGTTTAAGAGATTTCTGGATGGCCGGTGCCATTGTGGAAGATAAAACCGTGAGTCCCGTTGTATCTTTCGATATAAACCCCACCTCCAGACAGGTCATTCAGAATATGATAGATAACCGAGCCTTTGCAAATCTTATAAAAGCCGGAGGACGGTTTCACCAGTCTGGATGTATGGGATGTATTGGGATGGGGCAGGCTCCGGCATCAAAAACCATAAGTTTAAGGACTATGCCAAGAAATTTCCCTGATAGATCGGGCACTAAAGATGACCAGGTTTATTTATGTAGTCCGGAAACAGCTGCGGCTTCAGCCTTAACCGGGAAAATAACTGATCCCCGCGATTTGGAAGATCTCTTTGGCATGAGTTATCCAAATTTTGAATACCCTGAAATGGAGATTATTAACACTGAAATGCTCGTTGCCCCACCGGAAGACAATACCGGTATAAAGCTTCAAAAAGGGCCGAATATTAAATCACTGCCATATATTGAGCCAATGCAGGATCATTATAGTGTTCCGGTAATGCTAAAAATGGGTGATAACATCTCTACAGATGAGATTCTTAAAGCCGGAGCAGATGTACTGCCATTCCGTAGTAATCTTCCAGAGATAAGTAAATTTTCTTATATCGTCATCGATGAAACATTTTATGATCGGGCAATGAAATCGAAAGACGAACATGGAGGCCATATCGTGGTTGCAAAAGATAATTATGCCCAGGGATCCAGTAGAGAACATGCTGCGATAGCTCCAAAATATCTTGGACAGGTTGCGGTAATTGCCAATTCCTATGCTCGAATAGCCTGGCAAAACCTAGTAAACTTTGGGATTTTACCCCTTGAATTTATTGACATTCGTGATTACGATAAAATAGAGCAGGGGGATATGATCACTTTTAAAAATCTTCGGGAGGATATTATAAACAGGGATAATATAAAGGTTATTGTGAGGAAAGAAAACGGGGAAAAACAAAGATTTGAAACCAGGCACAGTATGAGTGATCGCCAGATAAATATTTTACTAAAAGGTGGAATTATTAACGAATTCAAAGAAAGAATAGAAGAGAAAGAACTCGGAGAAGATGAGGCACTGGACCAAACCTATGAAGATAAACAAGACCAGCAGTAGCAGAAAATTATTAGTCTAAAATTAGGCAAAAAAAAGGGTCTGACTCATCAGACCCTTTTTTATTAAATTGAGCATATATTTTAATGAGTGCTCATTTTAGCTTTTCTTTTCTGAAGTTGCCGGTCGATGTCTTTGATAGATTCAACTAATGCTGCTTCCAATGAGGTTTCATTGGATTCTGCAAAAACTTTTGGCCCAGGTACACTGAGATTAATATTGCAGATATAGCCTTTGGGATCTTCAACTTCGTGCCTTTTGAAATGTACATCAGCACTAATTATGAAATCGTATTTATCTTCTAATTTATCAAGCTTTTTCTGGCTGAATTCTTCCAGACTGTCACTTTTATCCATCTTTACATACTGAAATCTTGCGTCCATATTTTTATTTTTTATTAGACCTCAAGAAAATTAAATTTTCCTAAGCAACCAAGTACAGCAAGGACATTTGGGAAAGATTTATGATTACCTCATTAAAGAAAAGGTGACTAGATTTCAATTAAATTTATTATTATATCTTATATGAAAACAGGAAGGGTCCTTTGATTTATTCTATTTTACATAATATAAATTATAGTTCGATGTAATAAATAGTAAGACAGACCTATTTGCGGTTTTTCCCTAATTATTCCTTTACAGCCATGGCATCTACAGGTTCCTCAAATGCAATAAAAAGAACACAGGGTGAATCTCCACATTTAGCTTTATGCGGTTTCTTCGCGGGCCCGTAGGCATAAGTTCCTTCTCTTAATATTCTGGATTCTTCTCCTTCATAGGTCACTTCCAGTTCGCCAGAAACCAACACCATACGTTCAGCTGAAGTATGCGTATGCATTGGAATTTGAGCATTAGCAGGAACTTTAAAGAATATATCAGCATTCTTCTTGGCAGGATCACCATGTAAAACAGCTATTTCGCAACCGGCAGGCATAAATTCAGGACAAGGTCCCCATTGCAAATTATTATCGGTTCTCGAAATTACCACCGAATCTTCAAAGGGCTGGTCCTGGGCAAACAGGCTTCCTGTTGTTGTGAGAACAATTAAGGACAGAAATAAAATTTTTGTTTTTAATAAAAAAATTAATGTTTTCATGATCAATATTTTATAATTCCTAAAACAGGTTATCTTCTCCTAAAACAGTTTATCTTTATTTCGGAGATTCATTATTTAAAAAGCAAAAGTTAGCATCAAATTACCTGCTATCATATAAGGAATTCCCAGTATTTTAAACCATTCATAATGTGGATATTACTGGCCCATGTGACTAACTTAACGGGTGTTTTGCCTTTTGACTTCGGCTTTTAACCAATAATTTCGAGTGCTTAAAGGATTTTGTCATTCATTATATTAAATATAAATTTGTGGCTTCCCTCCTTCCGGTTAATTCTGTATGAACATTTAAGTATCCTTATTTATTTAACAGCAAATTAAAAATATCTCTTTAGTATTTTCCTAATTTTGATATTACAATCTAAAAAACTAAAAACATGAGAAATTTTGTAATGATTTTAGCCCTAATGGCTATAGGTTTTACAAGTTGTAATGACAGTGCTAATAAAGATTTGGAAAAGCAGCAGCAAGAGCTAGCAGCTTCCAATGATAGTATAGTAAGTATGCATGAACAACTTTCTGCAAAAAATCAGGAAATGAAAAGCAATCATAATCAGGTTGCCCAAGAGTTACGAGGGATGGAAGAATTGGAAGATTCTACTCATTTAGAGAAGCTTGTGGAGCTTGAAGCTCAAATTAGAGACCATGAAGCGATGTTGGCTTCGCATGAAGAAATTATAAGAAGCCATAAAGAGCTTAATCAGGAGTATGAATCTCTAACCACGGAAGAAAAAAAGGCGCAACTTGATGAAATGCGACAAACCCACGACCGTATAATGAGTGAGCAGGAAGAAATGAAATCTGAGCACGAGAATATGGAAAAAGAACATCAATCTATAAGAGATAAAATGACTCAGAATGCTGATGAAGATTCAGAAAATGAGATGTAACTCTTTATAAATAAAATTTATAAAAGGCCGGCGAATTTCGTCGGCTTTTTTTATAATAAAGCAAGGAACTAGCCTATACATTACGAATTCTTACTTTTTTCTTCTTAAGTTTCGAATTATTAAGAGAAGCTATAAGCGCTTCAGCTTTTAGCGCAGGTACAGCGACAAAGGCACAATCCTGTTTTAGTTCTATAAGGCCCAGTTCTTCTTTATTAAGATTTCCCTGTTTCAGAAATAGCCCCGCTATATCCCCTTTTGAAATTTTATCTTTTCTTCCACCGGAAATGAATAATGTAGTTTGGTCTCCAAATTTATTTCCTGTATTTCCAACATTATCCAATTGATCCCAACCATGTGGATTCGGTTTAATAAAATCAGGTAAATTCTCATTTTCACCATGCAACACATAAGCGGTGCCTTCAGAATTCATGCGGGCAGTTCTTCCATTTCTATGGGTGAATTCCTGATCTTTAAAAGGAAGCTGATAATGGATAATAAAATCTAATTCGGGCACATCTATTCCGCGTGCAGCCAGATCGGTCGCGATAATTATTCTATGGCTTCCGTTACGGAATTTAATCAGGGCGCGTTCCCGCTCTTTTTGTTCCATTCCGCCAAAGAAACAGGCGTGCGAGATTTTGTTTTTATTTAGAAAATCACTGACTTCAGCAATGCTGTCTTTAAAATTACAGAAAACTATCCCGGTGGCATTCGGGTCTTGATTAATAAGTTTCTTGAGTCCCGGAAGTTTATTACGTCCCGGCACCGGCACCGTTTTAATTTGGAGTTGTGGCTTCCCTCCTTTCAGGTAATTTAAAATCGTAGGATCTTTAACTCCTGTGAATTTCGGAATTTCAATTTCCTGAGTGGCAGAGGTTAAAATACGTTTCTCCAGGTTGGTTAAGCTTCCTATAATCTCACTCATTTCAGCCATAAAACCTACCTCCAGGGATTTATCGAATTCATCAAGGATAAGCGTCCTAATCGCTTCTACAGAAAATGTATTCCGCCTTATATGGTCGGCAACCCGACCGGGAGTACCAATGAGAATAGCGGGCGGATGATTTAATTCAGTCTTATCTTTGGCGAACGCGCGTCCCCCATAAACGGCATTGGTTTTAAAGCCCGAACCTATTTCTCGGGTTACCTGCTCAATTTGTATGGCAAGCTCCCTGGATGGTACCAAAACAATGGCCTGGACCTGGTCAAGTTCAGAATCAAGAAGTCCCAATAGCGGCATTAAAAATCCAAGGGTTTTCCCTGTTCCTGTAGGAGATAGCAGTACGGTGTCTCTTGTTTCATTTATAACCTGATGCGCTTTTATTTGCATTGGGTTAAGTTCAGAAATACCGAGCTTGGTCAGGATCTTCTGATGATTTTTTTTATTTGTTTGCATAAAATATATAAAGTGGAATTACCGGAAAGTGTAGAATCCGGTTTCTGGGGGTAAGAGGCCTAAGCCTAAAATAAAAAGCTTCGGTAATCTTTAATACCGAAGCCTTTGAATAGAAATTATATCTTTTTGACTTTTACGGCATTCATTCCTTTCATGCCTCTTTCAAGTTCAAAAGAAACTTTGTCATTTTCATCGATATCTTCGAGGGTACCGCTTATATGGACAAAATATTTTTCCTGGGTTTGGGTATCCAAAATGAAACCAAAGCCTTTGGAGTGATCGAAAAAGGAAACTTTCCCCTCTCTTTGGGGATCTTCCTCTGGCATATCCTCTTTTTTAGGCACACCTATTTCGATACTTTCGGCCTCTACTTCTACTTTTTGATCAGGATCTGGCGGAGTATCGGTAAGATTTCCATACTGATCTACATAAGCGAATTCAGGACTATCAGAATTAGAAGCTTTGCGTTCTTCTTTCTTCTTCTTTTTCTCTTCCCGCTTTTTTAAACGTTTTTTCTCTTTTTCTATTTTATTAAATGTTTGTTGCGATTTTGCCATTCGTTGTAACTACCTATTGATTATTTATTGATTAAAATTAATTTTCATTTCAAAGCAATTTGAGGTAAAACCTAATTGCGATATTCTATTATAAGAATTTACTTCCTTAAAAACAATTATTGAAGCAAGTTTTTTAATTAAGCAAAATTAGTGCCTGGACTCAGCTTATCCTAATTAAATACCATATTAAAGTAATAAATTCAACTTTTTATGATTTCAAACCGGATAAAAAAGCTTTAAAACAGAAATAAGAGTAAATTACTTTTTCACCGGAACCATATAAACCGGAACTTTTGTTTTTTCCAATACCTGGGCAGCCACAGTTCCCACTAGTAGTTTTTCAAGAAAAGAATGGCTATGGGTTCCCATCACAATTAAATCTGCATGCCAATCTTTAGAATATTCAAGGATTGCTTTTGCAGTATCTCCTTCTGCCAGTTTTTTACCAACTTTATCATCATTTAAATGTTCGGCTGCCTGATTCAAATAGTCCTCCGCCACCTGGTGCATTTCTGCGGCTATATTCAAATCTATTGCAGTTTCATTATATCCGTCATAACCCATAAATGGTTGATATTGCATTCCGTAGTATGCCACATCGGCCAAGACGTGGATAAGACAAACTTCAGCATTCAATTTTTTTGCAAGGTTATAGCCGGCCTCTACAACTTTTTCAGAAACGGGATGGTAATCAATGGCAATAAGCACTTTTTTCATAGTAGTAGTTGGTTTGTTGTTAGGTGACTAAATTTAATAAGAAAATTTTAAATCGATTTCTGTTAAAAGGCATTTAAAAGCAATTGCTTTTCAATTCATAAGCTGTAATTTTAAAGAGATTAACCTTTTAAAATCAATTAATTATGAAAACCACAAGAGAATCTGCAAAAGAAAAAAGTCACGATGAGCGAATAAATAGTTTGCAGGAACTGTTAGAAAAAAATTATGATGCTGAAAAAGGCTATAAAAAAGTTTTGGAAGAAGCTGATAGCCCAAATCTGAAAGCTTTTCTTAAACAACAAGCAGTGATGAGAAATAGGTTTGCTACAGAGATTCATACCGCTATACGGGCACTTAATGCAGAGCCTAAAGAAAAGGGCAGCACTACGGGAGATTTACACCGAACCTGGATAGACCTTAAAACTTTATTCACTAAGAATGATGATGAAGCTGTTCTTGAGGAATGTTTAAGGGGAGAAAAAGCCAGCCTTAAAGAATATGAAGAAAAATTAAAGGAAACTACCTTTTCCCCCGAAACCGAAGCTGTCTTAAAAAAGCATTTACAGGAAATTCGCACAACGGTCTCTGAAATTAAACACCTCGAAGATCTGGCCGATTAAACTCTTATTGGCTATTTGCTTTTGGAAATACCATATTTCTCCTTGTAATAGGCGATAATTGGCGGGAATGGCCCATACTTATGCTGTTCAGGGGAGAAATCATCTGTCCATGGGCCATAGGGTGTTGAAACCGGCTTTAATTTCTTATCGGGGAAATCCTGTTCTACATTTGCTTTTTGAGGCCTCTCAAAACTATTAATGTAAGCGGCAATATGATATGCCTCTTCGTCGGTCAATTTTGGATTATCCCAGGTTGCCTCTTCGAAGGGCATATTGCTTTTTATGAATTCGGCTGCGGTAATTACTCTGTGCATTCCGGCTCCATGGTTAAAACTATCCTCACCCCAAACCGGCGGATATAAATAACCCTTTTCGGCTTCTGCAAGACGCTGTCCCTGCCCGTCATCTCCATGGCATACCGCACATTCTTTTGCATATAATTCTTTTCCTTTTTGAGGGTCAGCCGCGAAATCCGGCAATTCTATAGGAGGGTAACCTTTAAATTCTGACTTTCTTTCTTCGGGAATTCCTTCACTCACATACTCCATATAAGCAATTATAGCTTCCATTTCTTTAGAGTCTTCCGGAAGTTTCTCACCATTCATACTTCGCTCCATACAACCATTTATACGATCTTCTATCGTAGACTCCTTCCCATCTCTACCCGAAAACTGTGGGAATCTTTCCAGGATCCCCACCCAGGATCCAGAACCAGCCTGGGTACCATTTTTAAGGTGACAATTAACACAGGCAAGATTGTTTCCGGCATAACGCATATTTGGATCCTCTGCAGTGGGTCCCATATATTTCGGGGATTCTACTAACAATCTGTACCCATATTCTACTTCTCTATCCAATATCTTATACTCAAGATCTTCCTCAACATCTTTAGGTTTCCAATCTGCGGCCGCTATTTTTTCCTTTATAAAAAGTTCCGGAGACTCATTAAAAAGAATTAATCCCCCAAAAATAATTACGATTAATACCACTAAGCCCAGAAAAAGCTTAGATATAGTTTTAAATACATTTCGTTTCTCCATAATTTAATTGCAAGCCTGTTAATTTAGTGAAGCGCTCGAATATAAAGGTAATGTCGAAATAGCTTTGTAACAATTGTTACTTAAACAGCAGGACGCTATCTAAATTTAAGAAAAAAAAGAATGAGAAAGGGGTTTGGGATTCTTATTTTTTCACAACAATCAAGCTTGCTTTAGCCCCGGTAAGCAGGTTCCAAATTTTAGTGGTTACCAATTTTCCGCCTTCGTCCAGCACCTTTAATTCAGCAGTATTGGGACCTGAAGTTCCTTGATTAAGCGCCTCAAACTCGATATTATTAAATCCGCTTTCCAGTTTCACAAGGATTGGGTGATAGCCTGCACCAAGAGTGATGCTCTGAACTTCCACACCGTTTACAATGATCTTTACTTTATCTCCATCTACATATTCGTGATCGCGGGCATACAATTCCACGAATTTACCACCGGTAGTGAAATCACCCAGGTATTGATCTTCTTTGTAAGCATTCTTTATTTCACGGTCTTTTTTCCATTTCTTTTCAACCACATCTCCTGCGGTTAAAAGCTCATCATTGGTTTCCCTGAAATCTAACTTTTTGGGTTTATCGTCCCGCAAGTATTTGCTTTCTTTGGGTTTTTCGGCTTTCAGCAGTGGAAAATCAGATTTTTTTTCGGGTTCAGCTTTCAATAATCCCCCAGTATTCGTAGACCTGGGAATCTCGATCTGGGCGTAGGTTCCAAATCCAAGTAAAAGCAGTGCAAAAAACAGAAAAACCGATTTCATATTAATAAATTAAGCTTTAGCAATTAACATCAAAAATATAGCCAAATTAAGAGAATTTGAAATAACAGACTGCTAATTTTCACCTGAATTGGATTATGTATTTATTATCTTTGTATAAACTCATAAAAAATGCAGGTTCACCACCTTCTGGAACAGAATTCCATCGCTTCAAAATTTATTGCTGATTTAAGAGATGTTAATATCCAACAGGACCGTATGCGGTTTAGGAGGAATATTGAACGTATTGGAGAAATCCTGGGTTATGAGCTCAGTAAATCTCTAAAATATCACAAAAAACATATAAAAAGTCCGTTGGGAGAGGCTGCAATCCATCTGCCACAAAAAGATATTGTGATATGCAGTATTCTTAGAGCAGGCTTGCCCTTGCATGAAGGTTTGCTTAATTATTTTGATGAGGCTGAAAATTCTTTTATTTCAGCATATAGGCATCATCCTTTTAATGATGAAAAATTTGAAATTATTGTTGAGTACCTGGCCTCCCCTTCTCTGGAGGGAAAAACGCTTATTCTGGCTGATCCAATGCTGGCAACCGGTCGCTCTTTCGTTAATGTTCTGAAAGCTTTAGAAAAAATGGGGACCCCAGAACAAATTCATGTGGTTTCGGTTATTGGTGCTGAAGAAGGTGTGCAACACGTTTCAGAAAACTTTCCTGTAAATACTCAGCTATGGATCGCTACCATAGATAAAGATTTAAATGATCACGGTTACATTGTTCCGGGGCTTGGAGATGCAGGGGATCTTTGTTATGGAAAAAAAGAACAGCACTAAAAAGGATATCCAATAGCGAAATTAAGTACAGGTTCATCTATTGCGAAAATCCAACGATCCCCCTCAGGTAAAGAAGGATCATGAAATGGCACTGCCAGGTCAAATCGTATCACGAAATTCTGAATATCTACACGAAGACCAGCGCCCCCACCTATTCCAAGTTCGTTTAAAAAGTCTGAACTGATTTTTCCTCCCGGAAGCAGTTCTTCAGAATCACTATTCCAAACATTTCCGGCATCCACAAAAGCAGCTCCTTTTAAAAATGAGACTATCGGAAACCGGTATTCTGCATTTGCTTCAAGCCTGATGTTTCCCGACTGATCAAAGAATGAGTTTCTGTCACTTTCTTCGGGATTATAACTTCCAGGGCCTAAAGACCTGATTCTAAAGGCTCTTACACTATAAGGTCCTCCTGAAAAATATTGCTTGGTAAAGGGTAAAACATTAGAATTTCCATAAGGAATACCGTATCCTGCAAAGACCCTGGTGGCAATCTTATGCTCTCCTTTAAGTCTTAGATGATATCTAAAATCAACATCGGCTTTAGCATATTGTGCGTACTCCAGCCCCAGAAACTTGCGCGGCCTGGGATCATCCTTGCTGCTTAAGAGATCTACACTGTTTCCGGCAACATCCAGGGTAGAATGCAGAAAAAACTGATGGGTATTATTTTGGTCTACATGCCCATTATAGATAAATGAATAGGTCAAACCTGAAATAAATTCCTGATTGAAACTATTCCGCAGATAAGGATTATCATCCATGATCTCTTCAAATTCTTCTGTGGTATTGGCTAACTGTAGGTAATTTATAGAAATCGGATTAAATTCGTGGCTAACATAACGATTGGCATCCCAGTAATAACCAAATCTCGTTGAAGCCGAGATCATACTAAATAGTTCACTTCGGTTCAAATAATCGACGCCCAGGCTTACTTTGGTCTTTGGGATAGAATATCTAAACCAGTTACCATCTATTTTTACTGGAAATAATAACCGCGGAAAAATCAAATCTGTTTCCAAACCTAACTGTGTACTACTCAAACCACGCTGATCTCCACCTGAAATTTGTTTCTCAAAATTGAATTTACCTTTAACATTTAGTATTTCCCCACCCCGAAATAAATTTCGGTTTGAAAAGGTGACTGCCAATCCGGGTCCGGCGAAATTATTTGATTTAGTGACAGCCTGCAGTTCGGCTCTTATCGATCTTTTTCTAAGCGGCGAGAGATAAATATTGGCTTCAAGATTTCCAATACTGTCATTATTGCTTATACTGTCTGTCTCTTCATAGCGGATGTTCACAAATTTATATGCCCCAATAGATCCCAATCTTCTGGCTGTGTTCCTGGAATCATCGGGATTATAGAGTTCCCCCTCTTCAAGTAAAATGTAAGGTTCCAGGTATTTCGGTTTAAAAAATTCAGGGTTTTGGATAAAATTCTTTTCCCCATAACGCACAGTATCACGAGGAATGCTGTCTGCACCAATTTCATAATTCGCATAGATATTTACCTTTTCAATTTCATAAGGAATGGTAGCCTCCTTTGGTACTTCATCCTTGAGCATTAGAAAAAGGTCGAATTTTTTGTTGTCGTATTGATTGGTATCAGCTTCAAAAAGTAAAAACGAAGGATTAAAATTGTAATATCCCCGGTTTTTAAGATGGTTATCTATGCGTTCCCGCTCAGCTTTCAGAATGGTGAGATCAAATCTCATTCCCGGTTCAATATAAGTATCGGCCAGGCTGTTTTCGATTTCAGGATAGATCTTCAAAGAATCTGCATCTAACTCGTAATTCTCAATTCTGTATGGTTGTGCTAATTCTATTTTATAGATTGTCTTGGCTTCCCGTGCTGAAGAATCTTCTTCCATGGCAGCATTTATATCACTATAGAAGAATCCGCGGTTTTCCAAACGATTGTCAATAAGATCTGAAATTTCACTCAGGTCTACATCTGAGGCATAAACGGGTTCCTCTCCTATCTTATCATTTAGAAATTTATTGATAAATCCAGGTTTTTCCTTTTGAGCTTTATAATGAAAATACAATCCCGGATGCCCACCCAGGATCTTGGTATTGGGTTCTGGCGTTATAACTGATTCTATCTCTTCTTTTATTCTTTCTCTAAGCTTAATGCTATCTGCCGCTTCTACGGTGGTTTCAGCCCCCGTATATAGCAATTCATCTTCCGGAATAAAACGCTTCACATTACAGGCCTGGATTAAAACTCCTGCCAGAACCAGAATAATAATTCTACCTATGTATTTTTGGTGATGCATAACCTAGTTTTCTTTCTGTGATTCCTGGATTTCCTTTTCAAATAATTCTTTGAATTTATTGAATTCTTTGGTAAAGATCAGGGCGATACCACTTACGATAATTTGTCCGTCTATTACATTTTCATACATATTCCTTCTGAAACCTTTTAGACGGAATCGTCCGTTTTCGGTTAAAAGATATTCCAGGCTCACATTACCAATCATTGGCGCACTTTCTCCTGTTGGATTGCTTCCCTCTACATCAATCTGACTTCCCACTCTTACTATCAATCTGTCATCCATCAGTCGTCTTTGAGCGGTAATATCCAGCTGAGTTCGATCCTGTGGACTTTCTCCCTGATAATCGGTAAAACTATCTACTCCAAAGTCCAGTTCTATACCGGTGTCTCCCATTAACTGTTTAGAAAATCTGTTTAATTGATCTGAGAGGGCCTGGTTTAAATTATCCCTTGCAATATTCATGGTTCCCCCACGGCTGCCATCGCTTCCTCCTTCAGGGAAGAATCGGTTTAAAACCAGTAAGGAAAAGACCTGTTTGTTCAATTCCTCTTCCTGCTGATTGAGCTGTTGAATTCGACCGTAAACCTCGCCGCCTATAGCACCTTGTTGCTCTTCGGGCATATCCAGATCGAAACTTAATTTGGGACTCATTAATTCTCCACCAACATTTAAAAATACTTCAAAAGGTAGTTCCTGCCGGAAACGGCCGGGATCACTTCGGGTTGGGCCGCCGGCCATGAGAGAAGTAGCTGATGTTTCTACTTTGTATAATGCACTAATATCCAGTCTTGCTTCCATAGGATCACCCGACCAGGAAATACTACTGCCATCAACAATTTCGAAGCGTCTTTTAACAAGTTCATACAGGCTCATCTCGTAGTGTCCCCTATTCATTTCATATCGTCCTGAAAGGTTGGTGCGACCATTTGATGCTATAGTAAAGGTGAGATCACCTTCCCCTGCAACCCTGAAGTTATCGCCGGTATTATCATCTATAATAATGGTAAAAACAGCGTCCTCATCAATTTCAATAAGGGTATTAACAATAATTCCTGAAACCGTTGCAGTTACCTCTTCCTTATCTCCGGTTAAAATATCATCAGGATCTTCGCGGTTTACAAAACGCACAATACCGTCCCTTTCCATCATCTCCAATTCGGCACCAGGCATAATATAGGTGAGATCGGTATTAGAATTCACTCTCAGGTTGCCATCAATTCGGGGGAGATTAAGATCACCGGTAATTCTGGCATCTACATCAAAATTAGCTTGCCCGAAGAATAGATCGTTGTCTTCTCTTGTGGAATTTAAAGCATTAAAATCTTCAGCTTCCAACCTCAGATCGAATTCGGGATTTAAATAAGTTTCGGTTAAAATATCTCCTGAAACCACAAATTCGTTATCATTTCTATCTCTTATGGTGAAATTATCAAGATAGATCCCATCGTTATCGATATCTATTGTTTCCTGTCTAAGTTCAAAATTGGCATTGAGGGTAGATACATTAAAACCTGCGTCTTGAAAATTCAAACTCCCTGAATATTCCGGCTCAAGAGTGGTACCTCCAATTTTCACATTTCCAGCTATGCTCCCACTTGTTTCTTTAATCTCTCCCTGTGAAAAACGTTCAAGAACGCTTAGTTGTAAATCATTGATCTGAAGATCCATATTCAGCTCGGCGGCAACCTCATTTGCGGTATATTCTCCGGTGAGATCCATATCCAGTTCTCCTCCTTTGGTAGAAAGATCGAGAGCATAGTCTCCGCCTCCTTTGGCACGTGCATCGATATTTAAAACTCCCAGAGGTGCTTCCATTACCCTGAAATCTCTAACCTCCAAATCGGCCAGCATCGCGGTACTTCCAAAAGGTTCTTCTACGACCAGTTTCCCTTTCATATCTCCTCCTGCCAGTTCAGTTTCAGCATTAAAATAATTGAAAATGGTGGCCAGATTAAAATTCTTAAAATTAAGAGAGATATGTTCCTTCTCTGTATTACCTGAAGAGTTATCTATACTTATTTCCTGCTGATTCCGGCTAACTATAAAGTTGTTGAATTCAATATTATTCTGGGTGTATACAATGCTATTATTTTCAGGGATATTCCATTTCTTACTATTCAAAATTAATTCTGAAGAATTCACCCTCACCTGTACACTATCACCCTGCCGGCTGGTTTCCGTCATTACGTGTACCAAAAGACTATCCTTGTCGTTAGAAACGAAGTCCAGAAACAGCTTCTGGTCTTCCATTTTTCCCTGAAGGAAAGTTTTCTCCACTAAAAGAGGGCCGCCTTCCAGGGAATTAAAACCGAATTCAAAATCCAGGTTTTCCTTATTCGAATTAATTCTGAAGGCCAGGCTATCTATTACATTTGAACCATACTGAAGCCTGGGGAGATTGATAGCCGCAGTTAAATCACGTTCCTTTTCCCTAAAATCCATATTTAAAGTAATGGTATCCATTTCTTCAATGCCTGAGATAAAAACATCGGTTAGGATCGGGGCCTCACGAATTTCTCCTCTTAGCTCGATATTTACAGGATTGGCAGTGGTATCCTGTTCTACATCCTGGTAATAACTCAAATAATGTCTTTCAAGAGCCTCGGCAAAATCAATAGGATCGGCATTTGACTCAAGGCTAAGGTCAAGAATTCTGTTACTAATGTGTAAGGCGGTCGTATCTGGTGTGACATGGGCGTCGAGATTGAGATCTCCCGCAAAATAGGGCTCGTTATCATATACCGCAATTGCATCAGTAAGCTGAGCATCTACCTCATAATTTTCGGCATTACCTTTGAAATTACCTTTTAATTTGAACCCTGTTTTAATATGCCTGGAAGTGAATCCCAGGGCCTGAAGATCGGCTCCCTTCATATTAAGATCTATTTGGGCTTCGGGAGCAATAGAATCGAGGTGAACATAGGCTTCAAGTGTAGCATCAAGGTTTTCGTCGCGGTAAGAAGTGCTAAGCATCCCCTCCCCGTCTTCAATTTCCCCGGAAAGTGGAAGTTCATTTATTTCATAATCATTATAAGTAAAGGAATTGATCATCCCTTCTACCTCGGCATCCATAGAATTCATATTTTCCCCCGATCCGGAAGCAGTAAGGTCTAGATTCATTAAGCCCATACTTTCATTGCTAAGGAGATTTCCCAAATTGAGTTCTGTAGTGCTTAGATCGGCTTTAAAAGCCATTTCTGCATCACTTCTGAAATTTCCTTTTAGATCGATCTTTCCGTCACTGGAATTCAGGATAACATCGGCAGTTATATTCGTTGGTGTTCCACTTACCTGTCCCTGGAGATCAATATCATTTGGAATTCGAAAGCCTAACTCACTTTCATTCACAAATTGCTGTAGATCTTGTCTTTTTGAAACCAGCTCGGCATTAGGAAAATCAAAACTGATCATATCCGGATCGGTTGCATTTTTAATCCGGCCGGTTGCATTGATATAAGTTTCTCCCCAATATATATTTGCCGTCGAAACAGAAAGATCGGCAAGTCTTCCTTGTGCCCGAACCTGGCCATTTACCATACTCTTGCTAAGTGCCTGTAGATATTCATTTTGTCTTAGATCTGGCTGAAATTTAAAAAGATCATTGATATCAAAATTGATCTCAGGTAAATCTATGGAAACTTCAGAGTTTTCCGGCTTCTGGATAAAATCGTTTAATGAGGAATACTGTGCAGAAATATCTCCCTGGAGATTATTCTGATTCAGCTGAAGTTGCAATTCAGAAAAGTTCATTTCCCTGTCTGATAATGTAAAATCTCCCGAGAACTCATTTAGATCAAAACCAGAAAATTCATTAAAACTTAAATTCTCAAGATTTAATGTGGCGTCTTGTTCTTCAAAAAGAAAATCAGTCGCCCGACCGTTTATATTTTTCAACGCGATTGCCGTAGCATCAAAATAATCTTCCTGAGCTTCTTTGCCGTTCTCTGTAAAAGTAAAGCTGTTATTCTCCAGATTTAGTTCTTCCAGATTCAAATAAAATTCCGGCCATTGAAAGTCTTCCTGAGATTTTGGAGAAGAATCCACTTTGGCCTGATTAGTTTGAATATTAACTACTATTTGAGAAGAGCCAAGGTTGATTTTGTCTATTGCTATGCGATTTTGTGGTAGTTGGAGATTGGGATTTACAGTCAGGAACTCCCCTATCCCGGCCTGGACTTCCAGGGAATCCGGCACCGATTTGTAGTTGGCTTCAATATTTTCCAGTCGAACTGAATTAGCCGATAATTTTGGCAAAGGAGTTTCCTCTTCGTCAGATTCTGGAATTGCCTTTGTTTGGTGATAACGCACATTGCTGTTTTCGATAACCAGATCGGCAATCTGAAAATCCATATTTTCCAGGTCTGTTTTTTCCATTTCCAGGATTAAACTTCCTAATTGGATTTCAGAATCAATACCTGAAACCTTATCGTCATACTTAAGATCAAAATTGCTAAGCCTAACTTCTCCAATTTTTATCTGCATTGGATCGTTTTGGGTAGTGTCTTGTGAAGTTGTCGTAGTATCCGAAGTTGTAAGGGCGTCCATCAAATAATCAAAATTATAGCCCTTTAAAGAATCTTCCCTGTGAATATTAGCTTTTACGCCACTCCAATCCAGGGAATTTATGCTGATGCCTCGGCCACGTATAATAGGCCAAAAAGGGATATCGGCTTCCAACTTTTCAGAATAGATCAGGGTGTCACCCTGTTGATCTTCAAGATATAAACCATCCAGATTAATGTTACCTGAGAACGTAAAAAACAATCGATCAATTTCAATTCTGGTATCGGTTTTGTCCGCAATAGAGAAGGTTATTTTATCTACAATAAGATTCTGTCCCCAGGGAGATCTTATAAAAAGAATAACTAAAAGAATAAAAATAAGGACCCCCGCAAAGATTTTCGCGAGGATCCTCAATATTTTATATCGCTTCTTTCCTGACTTTTTATTCAATTTATAATTTATGTAGTGCTTACCTTCAAATTTAGCCCATTATAAGCGTTTTAAAAGAGAGATTATCAATAAAATTCTGTTAAAGCAATTCGGGTACTATTCGGTAGCTTCCAATTCATTCTCAGGAATACCTTCTGGTGGGGTGACATCTTCTGGTTCTGAAGATGATTCCGGAATAGCAGGGTTAAGGAATAAATTCAGCACATAATCTGCAAGAACTGTAGCATCCAGGATAGGTCAAGCCCCGGCCTAGAATCGGGTACCTTGGTTACGAATTCAATAAACGGTTATGCAGGGGTTTTCTTACAATTAAATGATAAAACTCCCTTAATAAAACGTTAAACGGCAAAACTGAATACGATAAAAAAAAACGACTCGTTTTCCTTTCTGCGTCCAATTATCAAAAAAACTAACACTTTACATTGGACTTAAACTAAAATAAATTAACTATGAGAAAAACTGTATTAATTACTGTTTTATCAGCAGCTATGCTGACCTCCTGTGTTTCAAAGAAAAAGTATGTTGAGCTGGAGTCTGAGCTTAATGATACCAGAAGTACCCTCCAAAAAACACAGGTAGAAAAAGAGGAGGCTGAAGCAAAATATGCGAAAGTTGAAGCACGTGTAGCAGAATACAATGCAAAAATAAATTCCTTACGTGAAGAAAGTGACGAAAAAATGGAAATGAACGATCTTACTGTTATGTCTAATAACAATAAGACAAAAATGCGAGCTACAATTGCCAGGATGGATCCTGAAAAGGTTGCAGGAGCGCAAACCCTTGAAGATTCTATCAATCTTGCAATATCTCACAATTTAAAGCAGTCAATCTCTGAGGGATCAGACGAAGATGATATAGATATCAATGTAGACAAGACAGTGGTAATGATCAATGTTTCCGATAAGCTTTTATTTGGTGATGGTAGTTACCGGGTTCATAACAATGCTAACAACCTGCTTAAGAAACTTGCAGAGGTAATTAATTCTGAACCAAGTATGGAAGTAATGGTTGAAGGTCATACCGATGATCGTACAATCGTAGAAGGATCTTACCTCCAGGACAACTGGGATTTAAGCGTCCGTAGAGCTACTTCTATAGTGCGAATCTTACAGGATAAGTATGATGTGGAACCTGCAAAACTTATCGCTGCCGGAAGAAGCAGTTACGCTCCTTTGGTTGAGAATGATTCCCAAGATAATATGGCTAAGAACAGAAGAACCAGAATTGTGATTATCCCAAATCTGGATAAGTTCTTTGCAATGTTAGAATCTCAGGAATAAGAGATTTTTGCATTACTAAAAAAGGCCAGCCTAACCGCTGGCCTTTTTTATTTTCTCTTTTTGGCTAAAAAATAATGGTCCAGTGAATATTTTCCGGCTCCGGTAAAAAATAATAAAATCCATCCCGATAAATATAAAAGCGGCAATTCCTGTCGGCCAAAACCGTCTGGAACATGAACTATTAAAGCGGCAACGGCCATGGTTGCAATTAAGGGAAGCACTGCGAATCTGGTACCAAATCCCAGGATCACTAAGACCGAGCAAACAAATTCAGCAAAAACCGCGAAAGTAAAGGTGGTGATCTCCCCTATTCCAATTGGGTCGGCAAATTGAATAGGAGCATCTCCAAAAAACTTGATCAGTTTTGGAATTCCATGAGTGAGCATAAGACCCGCAATTGCCAGTCTAAAAATTAGCAAGCCTATATCAACATGCTGAAGATTCAAAGTGGTTAAGTAAGTTTTTTTCATATGATACGATTGAATTTACAGAGAACAAGCTACAACTTTAATAGGAAATTTCCAGAATTTCCAAATTTCGGGTTTCCTGACCTAATTTAAACGCCACCGTCTCTCCCTTCTTTTTACCCGTCACGGCCTTGGCGATGGGTGCAATAAAAGCAATTTTCTTTTCATTAACATCAGCTTCATCAACTCCAACAATTCTGAATTCCTGCACCTGCCCTGATTCTGTATGTTTGAATTTCACTTTTGCTCCAAATCTAACTTCATCCTTTGCCTGGGTTTGTGGATCCAAAACCCGTGCAGATGCAATACGGTCATTTAGTAATTTTAATTTCCCGTCTACCACAGCTTTTGCTCTACGTGATTCAGCTTCATCTTTAATTTTAATCGAGATCCGTTCTTCCTCTAGTTCCTCCTTCTCTTTTTGCAACAATTCCAATCCTTCCGGGGTAACATAATTTGTTGCACCTTCGGGAAGGGCCGCCCGCGGCGGTATTATGGGAGCTTCTTCCTGATCTTCCTCTTTTACGAATCCTCTGCTCATTTCATTTTCAATTTATTCCAAGTTAGTAATTTTTTTCACGTTTTATTTAAATAATATATGATAGCCACTCCAGCATCAGTCATAATTAATTTATAAGAACCGTACGATCTGTTAGTAATGGAAATTATTTTAAGCCTAAATTTGAATACTGAGGTTCTTCTTTTATTTATTATTCCTGGGATTCTTATAATTCTTTTTTCTTTTGAAATCTTTCAGGTAGATAAGAATCCTTTTTTATAATGCTAAGCCAAAAATCTTTAAATAATTCATCGGAATTAAATACAAACAAGCCTATGAAAAAACTACTCATAATTGGCAACGTATGGCCCGAACCTACATCTTCGGCTGCAGGTACACGAATGATGCAGTTGATAGATTTTTTTCTGAAAGAGGATTACCAGGTTCATTTTGCCACAACGGCAAGCCGAAGCGCCTTCGTTCCTGATCTGGAAGGCCAGGGAATTATTACAGAAAATATTAAACTGAACTCCCCGAGTTTTGATACTTACATTGAAGCTTTAGAGCCTGAAATTGTGCTGTTTGACAGGTTTATGATGGAGGAACAGTTTAGCTGGAGGGTTGATAAGTTTTGTCCCAATGCGCTTAAGATCCTGGATACTGAAGATCTTCATTTTATTAGAAAAGCTCGGAATCAGGCCTACAAGGAAAAAAAGGATCCCAAAGAAATCTATTTTACTTCAGATATTGCCAAAAGGGAAATTGCCTCCATTTATCGCTGTGACTTGAGCTTGATTATTTCTGAAGTAGAAATGGAATTGCTCATCAGAGAATTTAATATCCCCGCAAATCTTCTGTTTTATTTGCCCTTTATGCTGGAGAATATTTCCACCGATGATATCAAAAAATTAGCAGATTATGATGAGCGAAAAGATTTTGTGACCATTGGAAATTTTCTTCATGAGCCCAACAGAAACGCCGTATTATTCCTGAAAGAAAAGATCTGGCCGGGAATCAGGAAACTACTCCCTGAAGCAAATTTACACATCTATGGTGCTTATCCTTCTGAAAAGATCCTGAAACTAAATGATCCTAAAAACGGATTTTTTGTTCATGGTAGAGCAGAAGATGCAGAAGTAGAAATGAAAAAAGCCAGAATCTGCCTTGCTCCGCTTCAGTTTGGAGCCGGCTTAAAAGGCAAGTTAATTCAGGCGATGCAGTGCGGCACTCCTTCTGTCACTACTGAAATTGGAGCCGAAGGAATCTGCGGAGTTTTACCCTGGAATGGTTTTATTGAAAATGATCCTGAAAAATTTGTAAATGCTGCTGTTCAGTTGTACCGGGATGAATCAAGGTGGAAGGCTTACCAGGCTAATGGATTTGAAATTATTAATTCAAGGTTTTCGGCAGAAATATTCCGTAGAAAATTTCAGAATAAACTACAAATTCAGGATAAACTCATAGAGCAGCGTAAACAGAATTTCATTGGGGCCATGTTGAGGCATCACCTGCACCGCAGCACTTATTTTATGGCCCGGTTCATTGAAGAAAAAAACAAAACCGCCGGCTAAATTATTAGCAACCGACGGTTTTCACTACACAAAAGGAACAGAAATTCTGTTCACTAACAGAAAAATTAAACAAATTCTTCTACGGGCTTTGCTTCGAACACTTTTTGATGAAGCTTTTGAAGCACGCTTATTTTATTACTGGTATCCACCAAAAGGGAAATGTTATTATTACTACCTCCATAAGAGATCATCCTGATGGACGTGTCATGTAGCAGCTCGAATATACTGCTGGCTTTTTTGTCTTTAATCACCGATTCCCCTACAAGACAGATGATAGAATGATTTTTCTCTACGGTAATTTCACCGTAATCATCAATTTCTTCAATGATCTTAACCAGATTCCTATTATCATCAATAGTAAGTGAAATGGCGATCTCTGACGTGGTAATCATATCTATGGCCGTTTGGTGCCTGTCAAAAACCTCGAATATCTTACGCAGAAATCCGTGTGCCATCAGCATTCGGTTTGATTTTATCTTAATTGCGGTAATGCCGTCTTTTGCCGAGATAGCTTTAAGTCCTTTTCCGGTAGCCTCGGCCGAAATTTTGGTTCCCGGCAAAAACGGCGTAAATGTATTTTTAAGATAAACAGGAATATTTTTATGAATAACCGGCGATACCGTTTGGGGATGGAGAATCTTCGCTCCAAAATAAGCAAGCTCTGCTGCCTCCTCAAAACTCAATTCTGCAATAGGGTGGGTATGCTCAACATAACGAGGGTCGTTGTTATGAAAACCGTCAATATCGGTCCAGATCTGTACCTCCTGGGCATCAAGCGCTGCTCCCAGAATGGTAGCGGTATAATCGCTACCACCCCTTTTAAGAGTGTTTACCCTGTTATTCTCATCAATACGAACAAAACCCTGAGTGATATAAATATCTGTTTCGGTAAGCGATGACACTGTTTCTTTGAATTTATGACCTACCAGCGTCGTATCGGGATTTTCCAGGTTATTAACCTGCATAAAGTCACGAGCATCCAGTAAATGATTGGCAACCCCGCAGTCTTCGAGATAGGCTGAAAAAATTCGGGTAAGCATCCGCTCCCCTGCCGTTACCACCAACGAATAAATCACTTCAGAATACTCTCTTTTTGTGGTTTTCTTTAACTCTGAAAGAATTGCTGAAATCTCATTTTTAGTTTCATATCGCAGCAATTTATTTTCAATTAATTCTTCAATGACCTGGAAATGTTTGATCTCCAGCAGGCCTAAAATCATATCAATACTTGTCTCGTCATCGGCCGCTATCAATTCGGTGATACGCACCAATTCATTGGTGACACCACTCATCGCCGAGAGTACCAGCAACTTTTTTCCGGTACCAGAACAACTAATGGATTTTACATTCCTTATGCCCTCAATCGAACCTACCGATGTTCCACCAAATTTTAAAACTTTCATCAATATTATTTTGAAAGTGCATAATTAAGTCTAAGCTAAGCAGAGACAAAAAATATATTTCATTTTATATACATTTGCACAAAATGTATAATAGTTAACAATGAAAACCATAACCACCTGTGTTCACGACATAATACGCCATCAACCTTTCCTTGATGATGCCATTGCACGGGATATTGTAAATTTTAGTGGTCTTGCCGCAGATATTCAACCGGAAGTTGAAGCTGAAATGAAAAAACCGGTGAAACAGGGCTCTATAATTATGGCATTGCGCAGGTATGCTCCGCAACGCACCAAAATAAACATGAGACAATTGCGGGAATTGGGAGATATTGTGGTTCGGTCCGGAATTACTGAATATACTTTTCTTAATTCAAAAACAATAATTGCTAATAAGGCCAAATTGTTAGAATCGGTAAAGGACCAAACGGGGGTTTACCTTAACTATTCCAGCAATTACCAGGAAAGCAATATTCTAGTGTCAGCAAGCCTCACCCATCTGGTAGAAGATTGCTTTAAAAATGAAATAAGAGTTTCGATCAAGGAGGAGTTATCATCAATCACTATTGCCCTGCCAAAAAACAGTTCCCAGTCTGTAGGCCTGTATTTCTATCTTTTCAAGCTCCTTGCATATGAAGGGATTCCGGTTTTCGAGATGATCTCGACCTCAAACTATTTCGCCATTTTTCTCGAGAAAGAATATGTAAACAAAGCCTTCCTATTGCTAAATGAAATAAAAAAATAGATTACCAGAATTCAAAATAAAAACCACTGATAGCTACAGCAGTGATTAAGATCACCAGAATTATTATGATGAAGATCGTACCAAACCTGGTTTTCTTATTATCCTGAAGAATATAGTCTTCAGATTCGTTATCTTCTTTGTCTCGTATTTGCATTGAAATTATTTTAAGATTATTCATTGATCTGATACCACCAAACTGAATTCTGCCGGTTCATTGGCAAAACCAATTTACCCGATTCCTGATGAAAAAGGATATCACCAGCACTTTTCTCTGATGTCAATATTTTATTGAGTTTCCCTTTTTGGTCAATCTCATGAATATCACCGGTGGCCCAGTCTGAAATATAAAAATTGTTTTTAGTGTTTTGCTGAATTCCATCCAAATTCCCAATAGGTTGTTCGGAAACTTTTGTTATCTCTTTATTATCTAAATCAACCTTTAAAAGGTTACCGCCATCTTCCCTGCCCCAGGCAGCTACATAGATATGATCATCAATAACCAGTAGGCCATTGGGAAATTCAAGTTCCTCTGTACTCAACCACTGTTCAATATTTTTAGAACCTTTTTTCATTAAATAGATACTACTATTACCGGT
>NZ_JBEPWD010000028.1:0-9282 GCF_041642575.1 Salegentibacter sp.
CAAAAAGCTTTTGTTCAAATTTATAAGACTTAGTCCCACTTAAAAAGCGGACGACCTTCCATAAGTTCAAATACTTCGTTTTTAACTTTCTCAATAGCCGCATCGTCCGTGATATCAGAAATCACACGATCCATAAGATCTACGATTTTGGGCATATCAGATTCTGTGAGTCCGCGGGTGGTTACTGCGGCAGTACCAACTCTTATTCCTGAGGTCACAAAAGGAGATTTATCATCAAAGGGAACCATATTCTTATTCACTGTGATTTCAGCTTTATTAAGGGCATCTTCAGCTTCTTTTCCGCTAACATCTTTATTTCTCAGATCGATAAGCATCATGTGGTTATCGGTTCCATCGGAAATAACTTTGTAGCCTTTTTCAACAAAAGCAGCAGCCATTTTCGAGGCGTTCTTTTTAACCTGTACCATGTAATGCAGAAATTCATCGGTAAGGGCTTCTCCAAAGGCAACCGCTTTTGCAGCTATTATATGCTCCAAAGGCCCACCCTGATTTCCGGGGAAAATACCTGAATTCAGAATTGCAGACATTTTCTTAGGTTTTCCGTTCTTAAGAGTTTCACCAAAAGGATTATCGAAATCTTTCCCCATAAGTATAATTCCACCGCGAGGTCCGCGAAGGGTTTTGTGAGTGGTAGATGTAACCACGTGACAATGAGGAAGCGGGTCGCTTATCAATCCCTTGGCGATCAATCCTGCAGGATGTGCGATATCGGCAAACAGGATAGCTCCTACACTATCGGCTATCTCTCTAAATTTCTTATAATCTATTTCTCTTGAGTATGCCGAGGCTCCGGCGATAATCATTTTTGGCTTTTCCTTCTGGGCAATTTCAGCAACAGCATCGTAATCAATGAGACCGGTTTCTTTATCTACCCCATAAAAAACAGGCTTATAAAGTTTTCCCGAGAAGTTTACGGGAGAACCATGGGTTAAATGCCCGCCGTGGGAAAGGTCAAAACCTAAAAATTTATCTCCCGGATTTAAACAAGACTGAAAAACCGCTGTATTGGCCTGAGAACCTGAATGTGGTTGCACGTTGGCATATTCGGCACCAAAAAGTTCTTTTACCCGGTCTATAGCGAGTTGTTCTACTTTATCTACTACCTCACATCCGCCGTAATAACGTTTTCCGGGGTAACCTTCAGCATATTTATTGGTTAGTACAGAACCGGCAGCTTCCAGTACCTGTTCACTCACAAAATTCTCACTGGCAATTAATTCCAATCCATTTAACTGACGCTCTTTTTCTTCTATTATTAAATCAAAAAGTTCTGTGTCTCGTTGCATTCCAATTGTTTACGTTAAATATTCCTCAAAAGTAAGAAATACATTCGGTTAATAACAGGAAAATAATATATTTGGATGCATTAGATTTTAACAAAAAAACAAGAAATATATGCCTATTACTGCTAACGATCCAAAAAGAAAAACCTGGCTGGATACTCCCGCAGACACCGATTTTCCAATACAAAATATTCCTTTTGGTGTATTTTTAACCCGGGATGATGTCATTACCATTGGCACCCGGATTGGCGATTACGCTATAGATCTCGGAGCTCTGCATCAACTTGGTTATTTTGAAGGGATTCCGTTAACCGATGATATCTTCCTGCAGGATACTCTAAATGATTTTATTTCTGATGGCAAGAAGACATGGAGACTGGTCCGTAACCGGATCGCCGATATCTTCGATGCAGATAACTCAAAGCTTAGAGATCACGAAGAGCACCGTAAAACCGTACTCTTCACCCTTGAGGAGATCGAAATGCAAATGCCGGTACAAGTTGGTGATTACACCGATTTTTATTCCAGCAAAGAACATGCGACGAATGTGGGGACAATGTTCAGGGATCCTGAAAATGCCCTTTTACCAAACTGGCTACATATTCCTGTGGGATACCACGGAAGAAGTTCTTCTATAATTCCCAGCGAAATTCCGGTACACCGTCCACAGGGGCAAACTAAACCAAAAGATTCAGACAAACCAGTGTTTGGACCTTCCCAACGTGTGGATTTTGAACTGGAAATGGCATTTATAACTACAGATGCAAACGTGCTAGGGGAACCTATACCGATTGATGAAGCAGAAGACTATATCTTTGGAATGGTAATGTTTAACGATTGGAGTGCCAGAGATATGCAAACCTGGGAATATGTGCCTTTGGGGCCATTCCTGGCGAAGAATTTCGCTTCTTCAATTTCTCCCTGGATTGTAACTTTAGATGCTCTGGAACCATTCAGGACAGAGAGCCCTAAACCAGAGATAGAACCTCTTCCCTATTTAAAAAGCAACGGAAAGAAAAGTTTTGATATTCACCTGGAGGTATCCCTTCAGCCTGAAAATGGCGAAGAAAACCTTCTGGCAAAATCGAATTTCAAATATATGTACTGGAATATGAGTCAGCAACTCGCTCACCACACGGTGAACGGATGCCCGGTAAATTCTGGTGATATGATGGCATCAGGAACTATTTCAGGTCCTACTCCCGACTCTTATGGTTCTATGCTTGAACTAAGCTGGAAAGGAGAAAAGCCTATTAAATTAAAAGATGGAAGCGAGCGAAAATTCGTCGAAGATAACGACACAGTAATTATGCGTGGTTTTTGTAATAATCACGATCGCCGAATAGGTTTTGGTGAAGTAAGAACCAAACTCCTGCCTGTCTTTCAACCAAAAAAGAAATAATAATAAAAGCCCGGGAAACCGGGCTTTTTCATTTTTTAAGACGTTGACTTTTTACCTTTATCTTTTTTCTGCTGCTTGAGATCCATAAATTCCTCTTTTTGCCGATCCTCATCGGCAGCAATCTCTTTAGCAGATTTCCCGGGCTCAGCCTTTTCTTTTTTATTCTTTTTCTTCTGAGAACGATCCCGGAATTCCTCCTGCTCCCTTTCCTTATCCTCCTCCTTTAACTGTTTCCAGTTTTCTTCCAGTTTCCTGATATCTTCCTTTTTAGCCATTTTTCAGATTTTGAATAAAAGATACAAAGGCAGGCGCTAAACCTTTAGTCTATTATATGATTTTTAACAGCTAGTTTTAAATGTATTCAGGAAGTTTTTCAGCATTTATGCTTTGATGGGAGCTATGGTGAACCACCTTCCCGTCTTTAAGAACAATGAGTTGCGGACTTTCGTGACGCACCCTGAATCTATCGGCTATCTCGTTAGACAGTGATCTGTATTTAACCAGGTCCATAAAATAGTAGACCGCATCAAAGTCTTGCGGAAGATCTTTTTCAAACTTGTTTAAAGTGATCCGACTTATTCCACATCGGGTAGAGTATTTAAAGATGATCACTGGTTTACTGAAGGATTGTTTCTCCAATTCCTCAATATCTTTTTCTTCAGTAATATAGTTCCATGGAATTTTATCGATTTCCTCTTTTGCAATATCCCTTTCACTCCTAAACATTTTATCAAATAATCCCATAGTTTTTCTTTTTTCTAATCTTATTTCTTAATAACTTTAATATCCCGCCAAATCTCAAAAATTTTTCCATAAAATTAAATTAAAATGACTTTTTGTCTGTAAATTTTTAGAGAAATCGGTCATTTTGTCTTTATCTTTTAATGGTATATGTATTGCTTTATTCCAGAAAAACAACTTGATTATGAATTTCGATAAGTTTACAATAAAATCTCAGGAGGCCATCCAGCAGGCTCAGCAATTAGCGCAGGAATTAGGCCATCAGCAAATTGAGAACGAACATCTTTTTAAGGCCATAACAATAGTTGACGAAAATGTAACGCCTTTTCTACTCAAAAAGCTAAATATAAATGTAAATCTCTTCAACGATATCCTGGAAAAAACTTTAGAGAACTTTCCCAAAGTCAGTGGTGGAGATATCATGCTTTCCCGCGAAGCAGGAAAAACCGTGAATGAGGCTCCCATTATCGCCAAAAAGATGAACGATGAATACGTGTCCATTGAGCACTTGATCCTGGCAATCTTCAAATCATCCAGTAAGGTGTCACAAATACTCAAAGATCAAGGAGCTACCGAAAAAGCTTTAAAAGCTGCCATTGAGGAATTGAGAAAAGGAGACCGGGTGACTTCTCAAAGCGCCGAAGAAACCTACAATGCCCTTAATAAATACGCCAAAAACCTCAATCAAATGGCTGAGGAAGGGAAACTGGATCCGGTAATTGGACGAGACGAAGAAATACGCCGTATTCTCCAGATCCTCTCCCGTAGAACTAAAAACAACCCAATGCTGGTTGGAGAACCAGGTACCGGTAAAACCGCCATTGCAGAAGGTCTGGCCCACCGAATTATAGCTGGAGATGTACCCGACAACCTTAAAGATAAGGTGATCTATAACCTGGATATGGGTGCGCTTATCGCAGGTGCAAAATACAAAGGCGAGTTTGAGGAAAGATTAAAAGCAGTAATAAAAGAAGTTACTTCCAGTGAAGGGAATATAGTTTTATTCATAGACGAGATCCATACATTAGTTGGTGCCGGAGGTGGACAGGGCGCCATGGATGCCGCCAACATTTTGAAACCCGCCCTTGCCCGTGGGGAATTAAGAGCTATTGGAGCTACAACCCTGGACGAGTATCAGAAATATTTTGAGAAGGATAAAGCTCTCGAACGTCGTTTTCAAAGAGTAACTGTGGATGAGCCGGATACTGAAAGTGCAGTTTCTATTTTACGTGGAATTAAAGAAAAATATGAGACTCACCATAAAGTGAGAATCAAGGATGAAGCGATTATCGCCGCGGTAGAATTATCACAGCGTTACATCACCAACCGTTTTCTACCCGATAAGGCTATTGACCTTATGGATGAAGCCGCCTCCAAACTAAGGATGGAGATCAATTCCAAACCCGAAGAACTGGATGTGCTTGACCGTAGGATCATGCAACTGGAGATAGAAATGGAAGCTATCAAACGGGAAAAAGACGAAAATAAACTTAAACTTCTTCGTTCCGAGCTTGCTGAATTAAAAGAACAGCGAAACGAATTGAATGCAAGATGGCAAAATGAAAAATCTGTAGTAGATAATATCCAGAATTTAAAATCAGATATTGAAGATTTTAAACTGGAAGCCGAAAGAGCTGAGCGGGATGGTGATTATGGAAAAGTTGCTGAGATACGTTACGGAAAGATCAAAGAGGCCCAGGAAAAGCTTGAAAAGCTTCAGCAGGAGCATGGCGAAAAGCAGGAAGGGAAATCCCTGATCCAGGAAGAGGTAACCCAGGAAGATATCGCGGAGGTAGTTGCCAAGTGGACCGGAATTCCGGTAACCAAAATGTTACAAAGCGACCGGGAAAAACTACTTAAACTTGAAGAACATCTCCACAAAAGAGTGGTTGGGCAGGAAGAAGCCATCATAGCGGTAAGTGATGCCGTGCGAAGGAGCCGCGCAGGACTTCAGGATCAGAAAAGACCTATTGGTTCATTCCTTTTCCTGGGAACTACAGGAGTAGGTAAAACCGAGCTTGCTAAAGCTCTGGCTGAATACCTCTTCGATGATGAAGCTGCGATGACCAGGATAGATATGAGTGAATATCAAGAAAGACATGCTGTGAGCCGTTTGGTTGGGGCACCTCCGGGATACGTAGGTTACGATGAAGGTGGACAATTAACTGAGGCCGTACGCCGCAAACCTTATTCGGTGGTACTTCTTGATGAGATAGAGAAAGCTCATCCTGATACCTTTAATATCCTATTACAGGTTCTTGATGAAGGAAGATTAACCGACAACAAAGGCCGCTTAGCCGATTTCAAGAATACGATCATCATTATGACCTCAAATATGGGAAGTCATATTATACAGGAAAAGTTTGATACTATTAAGGATATGGACACCGCAATGGAAATGTCCAAAACAGAGGTATTAGCACTTTTGAAACAGAACATTCGACCTGAATTCATCAACAGGATTGATGATATTGTCATGTTCAGTCCGCTTACCCAGGAGGACATCACCAAGATCGTAGACCTTCAATTAAAAGGAGTTAAGAAGATGTTGGCTCAGCAGAATATTACTCTGGACGCCACCCCTGAAGCCATCAGGCATCTTGCCAACCGGGGATTCGATCCGCAGTACGGAGCCAGACCGGTAAAGCGGGTGATACAGCGAGAAGTACTAAATAAACTCTCAAAGGAGATCCTTGCGGGAAGTATACATACAGACAGTATAATTTTGCTGGATGAATTTAATGAAGAGATGGTTTTTAGAAACCAGGAAAATCTCCAGGAAAACAATTAAAAATAAAAAGGGCCGCAAATTGCGGCCCTTTTCTGAAAAATCAATTCAACATTTAAACAAATCTACCATCTATCAATCTCATCTTTGAGCTCTTCCTTTGTTTTTCCGGTCTTTTCCTGCAATCTTCCCAGCATTTCATCAAATTTACCTTCAGAATAAGTTGTGTCATCATCGGTGAGCTTTCCATATTTCTGTTTGAATTCTCCACGAATCTGTTTCCACTTTCCTTCTAACTGATCATCGTTCATAATATCTCGGTTTTAGTTATTAATATGATATTAAATTTAAGGATTTACATTACCGAAGTCTCTCAAGAAACTCCTATTCTTATCTTAAGGATTTGTTATTTTTGGTCTTGAAGCAATTTCCATGAAAAAATTAAGTCTATTAGTAATATCGGTAATATTGTTTTCTGGTTGTGCCACAACCAGAAAACCAGATAACAGAAATCTTAAAATCACTTACCTGGACGATTTCGTGCTGGAACAAGGTCTTGAAATCGATGGAACAAAAGTGGGCGGTCTTTCAGGGATAGATTATTACGATAACACATATTTTTTGGTGGCAGATCAGCCATCGAACCCGCGTATCTATAAGGCTAAAATATCCTTGGTAAACCGTAGTATAGACACTGTTATTCTTTCTGAAGTGATCAGGTTGGATAAAGAAGAGGCCTTTTTCCAGGAAAGCACACCCGATCTTGAAGGCATACGTTTTAATGGAGAAACCGGAGAAATAGCACTAAGTTCTGAAGGTTCTATTCAGAACGGAAAAGACCCTTCACTTTTTCATATTTCTTCGGAAGGAGAATTTCTATTTCATTATGAAATCCCTGAATATTTTAAGGCCACAGGTGAACAAAAACCCAGAAACAACGGAGTTTTTGAAGGTTTGGCTGAAAGTGTAGATAAGACCGGATACTGGGTAGCCATGGAACTTCCGCTGGAAAAAGATGGACCTAAACCGAAGATATACCCGACAAATTCGCCTGTACGGTTCACAAAATTCAGTAAAGAAAACAGAAAGGCCGAAAGACAATTTGCCTACAAACTAGACGGAATTTCCAAAATCCCTATAAACTGGTTTGCAGTGAATGGAGTAACCGAAATTTTAGAATATGCAGAAGATAAATTCCTGGTGCTGGAACGAGCCTATTCTGCCGGGTATGGTTCCCATGGTAATACTGTTAAGATCTTTGAGGTGGATGCCTCGAAAACCACCAATACTTTGAATTTTGAAAATTTGAAGAAAGAAGATTATACACCGGCAGTAAAAAGACTTATTTTCGATTTTAAATCGGTTAAGGATTTCCTGGGGGAAGGGATAATCGATAATCTTGAAGGGATGGCCTTTGGACCGGTTTTACCTAACGGAAAACAATCCCTGGTACTGGTCTCAGACGATAATTTCAGTAGTTTTGGTCACCAGATCACCCAGTTCATACTTTTGGAAATTGCTTTTAAAAATTAATAAAATGAGATATCTTATACTTTTATCACTAATAATTTTTGCGGGCTGCAACTCACAAAAGAAAGACACTTCAGAGAAGATAAAAGATTCTGAGACGACTACTTATTATTTTATTCGTCACGCTGAAAAAGACACCCTAAACCCCGATAATGAGGATCCTGAACTAACACAAGCAGGAGTAGAACGCGCCAAAAAGTGGGCAGAGGTTTTCAGGGATGTGGAATTCGACCTAATCTTCAGCTCGAACTACAACCGCACGCTGAATACCGCAAAACCCATTGCCAGTTCACAAGAAAAAGAGATCGAGTTTTTTAATACGGAAAAACTCAACGATGAGGATTTTCAGCAGAAAACAAAAGGAAAGACTGTGCTGGTAGTTGGCCACAGCAATCTAAATCCTGAATTTGTTAATTATATTATTCAGGAAGAGAAATATGAAGATCTGGATGAAAAAGAATACGGCAGCCTTTTCATCGCGATAATTCATCCCGATGGTAGCCGAACTTCAGAAGTACTTTATTTCAATTAAAGCTTAACTTCTATATTTTCATTTTCTATTATGGAAAGTAATTCCAGTTCACGTGCTTCATACTTTTCATCGAGGTCCTCAAGAGGAATATCCAGATCGTCTGCCTTATAATTCTCATAATCTACAAATCTAATTCCCCCTACCGTTTGAGGGTTATAAGCTTTACGGAACCGGACTCCACCATCATTGATTTTAAAACTATAAGCCATATAATCTATAGTAAAATCTTCAGTATCGATCCAGTATAGGTATACATCTTCATGGTCTGTCACCTCTTCAGCATCATCAAAGGTCACCTGGACCTCATAATACTCTCTGTTATTAATGCTATCTTTTCCCAGAAGTTCTTTGTTAACCGCGGCATCGTTCAGGCCATAAGGAAGTTGCACGAAATAATGAACCGAGTTAACCGAATTGCTATAAACGGTTTTCATAGAATCGCTAATACTCACTGCTGTATCTTTATGATACCTGGTAAAACCGTCGTTGTTGATCACATCGTGATATTCGGTTCCGGTAGAATCGGTTATAAAACGCTCCAGCTGAAATTTACCTCCGTTACGGGTACTTTTGTATTCGGCGTCTCTGAATTTAAAGCTGATCTCGGCATTATTATATTTATCGCCTCCTGCTTTTTCTATGGTCTTATCGATAATTTGCTGGGCGGTGAGCTCTTTATTCTGATCACAGGAAAACAATAGGGCACTAACAGCCACAAAAAGGATGAGTTTTTTCATTTTAATTGAGATATGAATTTCAAAGGTAATTAATGCGTATTGAATTTTAATACGAAAAGTTATTTCAGAAGACCGGGCTTTGAATAATTTACAATTCCCTTATACCGGAATCTAAAATAAGCTTCCTATTTTTGCTGAAGTATGAAGAAGAAAACCAACACGATCAACATAAAAAACCGAAAGGCGAAATTTGAATATGAATTTCTCGATAAGTACGTGGCGGGGATTAAACTGGCAGGGACAGAGATAAAAGCAATTCGCCAGGGTAAAGCATCTATCGCCGAGAGTTTTTGTGAATTTCAAAACAA
>NZ_JBEPWD010000028.1:9382-28321 GCF_041642575.1 Salegentibacter sp.
ATTTTTAACCTGGGGATTATTCTCGAATACAATAATTTAAAAAGCTTACTCCTACTGCGTTTTCTCACCGGATTTTCCTTAGCAGGAATCTATCCCGTAGGAATGAAGATCGCTGCAGATTATTATGATAAAGATCTGGGGAAATCTCTTGGCTTTTTAGTAGGCGCCCTGGTTTTGGGCACCGCTTTTCCGCATTTTTTGAAAACATTCACCGGTACTGAAGATTTGCCCTGGCGGTGGGTGATTATAGCTACTTCCGCATTCGCATTCCTAGGCGGACTTTTAATTTTTTGGTTTGTTCCTAACGGACCTTTTAGAAAAGCAAAAAGGAAGTTTAAAATTGGTGCTGTTTTTAGCGTTTTTAAGCATAAAAATTTACGCAGGGCCGCATTCGGTTATTTTGGCCATATGTGGGAGCTTTATACTTTTTGGACTTTTGTACCCATTATTTTGTCTGCTTATAAATTCTCATTCCCGCAAAGCGATTTTGATGTTCCGTTTTGGTCTTTTATCATTATAGGAATCGGTGGACTTTCCTGTGTTTTGGGCGGTTACATTTCTGAAATTGCTGGGGTAAAACGAACCGCGGCCACCGCTTTATTGTTATCAGGCTTATGTTGTATTGTCTTTCCCTTTATTTTTCTTCAGTCCTCGGCAGCAGTACTTATCGCATTTTTAAGCTTTTGGGGAATAGTTGTGGTGGCAGATTCTCCCCTGTTCTCCACACTTGTTGCCGGAAACGCCCCATCGGAAATTAAAGGGACGGCGCTTACCATTGTAAATTCCGTAGGCTTTGCAATTACTATTGTAAGTATTCAACTTATAACCTATTTGCATCAGCTGGAACCGGTTTATAGTTTGAGTTTGCTTGCAATTGGTCCGGCACTGGGATTATGGGGATTATTTCAGAAAAAAACAGTGTTAATTTCAAAACACAGCTAAAACGAATTAAAGGCTAGATTTTAAGTTTGTTGCGTTTGGACTATATGGATTCCAATCAGGTTGGAAATCGCTCTGGCTAGAGGAAAGAAACTCTTCAATAAACAGGAAACCATAAAAGACACGGAGGGCAAAATAAAATAAGACAGGATCAAAAAGGAATACGCTTAGAAACAAAAAAGGCTGAAAAATGAATTTCAGCCTTTTTATTTTATATAACGAAAGATTTATTCTTCTTCGCTTTTATCTTTTGATTCTTCAGAGTCGGCAAATTCTGTATATCCGTTTTTGATTAACAGATTATACCATTGAAATATTTTCTTCATATCACTGGTATAAACACGATCTACGTCATAATCGGGAAGGATTTCAGCGAAATATTTTTCCATTTCGGCTTTAGAAGATTTAGGACTTATCGCCTCTCCTCCATTTTCCTTCTCTTTGATCTTTTCGAAGATATCTGCTAAAGGTACCTCTTCGGTATATGTATAGATCGCTATTTCGCTTAGTAAGCTAACATTGTGACGGATATTCACCGCCATCTTTTTCCCTTCCGGAATGGATTTTACAATAAACCCACCTCTGCTTTGGGCGGTTAATTCATATAAACCCGGCTTTCCTGAAATCGCTAATATTTTCTCTAATCCCATAGTATGTTTTCAATTTTGGCTGGCAAATATCACTTGCCTGAACTAATTATCAAAGCCTTTACCTCCCTTTTTTCATTTCGGGAAAACGCATTTTGTAATCGATTTTTATTTTTCCTTTAGAAATATTGGCAAGTTTACCTTTTAATAATCTCTTTTTAAGGCTGGAAAGTTTATCTGTAAAGAGAATTCCTTCAATATGATCGTATTCATGTTGAATAACCCTGGCGGCTAAACCTGAATAAGTCTCACGATGTGCTTTAAAATCTTCATCTACATACTCAATAGTGATCACCGGTTTTCTAAAAACATCTTCCCTGATTTCCGGAATACTGAGACAACCCTCATTAAAAACCCATTCATCGCCTTCTTCCTCTACAATTTTAGGGTTGATAAAAACCTTTTTAAGATTATTTAGTTGTTCCCGTTCCTGCTCCTCGAGTTCCTGGTCTTCTGCAAACGGACTCGGGTCTATCATAAAAAGCCGGATAGGCACCCCTACCTGCGGAGCTGCAAGACCAACTCCATAAGCATTATACATGGTATCCCACATATTATCAATCAATTCCTTTAACTTTGGATAATCTTCAGGAATCTCCTTACATTTTTTTCTTAAAACAGGATCGCCGTAGGCTACTATTGGTAAAATCATTTTTTAAATTGAAATTTTTAATTTCTAAATTTGGATAAACTAAATGCGGACAAATGCCTAATTGTATAAATAAGTTTGCAAAATAATCGTGGCACTAATCTCATCGATTAATGCTTTGTCTCTGCGCTTCTTCTTTTTGAGTCCGCTGTCTATCATTGTTTGGAATGCCATTTTCGATGTAAAAGCTTCATCCACCCTTTTTACAGGCATGGCGGGAAACTTTTCAGAAAAACTTTTTAAAAATTCCTGAATATGAATCTCGCTTTGAGATGCCGCACCGTCTTTTTGTTTCGGCTCTCCAACAAGTACCAATTCCACTTTTTCTTCCCTGAAATATCTCTGAAGAAAGTCCAGGAGCGTTTCGGTATTAACGGTAGTGAGCCCTGATGCAATTATCTGAAGCTCATCGGTTACCGCGATCCCGGTGCGTTTGGTTCCATAATCTATAGCCAAAATACGTGCCATTCCATAATTTTGCGCAAAGGTAATGTTTATAATCCATTGCTGCCAAAATTTAGCCCGAAGCCCTTATATTTGCTTAAAATTTTAGACTATGGAACATTTAGAAGCGAAGATAAACGCGGCCTGGGAGAACCGGGAGTTGCTTAAAGATAAGGACACCACAGATGCCATTAGGGAAGTGATAAACCTTTTGGACGAAGGAAAACTTAGAACAGCTGAACCAACAGCTAACGGATGGCAGGTAAACGAATGGGTAAAAAAAGGCGTGGTACTTTATTTCCCTATTCAGAAAATGGAAACCCTCGAAGCCGGGATTTTTGAATATCACGATAAAATACCACTTAAAAGAGGCTATAAGGAAAAAGGAATTCGGGTGGTTCCTAACGCGGTTGCCCGCCACGGAGCCTATATCTCTAGCGGAGTTATATTGATGCCAAGTTATGTTAATATCGGCGCTTATGTAGATGAAGGAACGATGGTAGATACCTGGGCAACAGTGGGAAGTTGCGCTCAAATAGGTAAGAACGTTCACCTTAGCGGTGGAGTTGGAATTGGTGGCGTGCTGGAACCGCTTCAGGCTTCTCCGGTAATTATAGAAGACAATGCTTTTCTTGGATCAAGGAGTATTGTTGTTGAAGGCGTAAAAGTGGAAAAAGAGGCTGTTCTTGGTGCAAATGTGGTACTTACCGCATCTACCAAGATCATTGATGTTACCGGTGATGAACCAAAAGAAATGAAGGGAATAGTTCCTGCAAGATCTGTGGTCATTCCGGGAAGCTATACCAAGAAATTCCCAGCGGGAGAATTCAATGTGCCCTGCGCTCTTATTATTGGAAAAAGAAAAGAATCTACCAACAAGAAAACCTCTCTAAACGACGCGCTGAGAGAATATGATGTAGCGGTTTAATGAAAATACTCATAATACAGCAAAAGATGATTGGGGATGTACTTACATCCTCAATCTTATTTGAGGTCATACGGAAAAAATATCCAGATGCTGAGCTGCATTATTTAATCTATCCGCATACTTCACAGGTTATCAAAAACAATCCATTTATAGACAAGATCGTCCACTATAATCCTGAGGAGGACGGGAAACCTCAAAAGTTTTTAAATTTTCTGAAATTGATCAGAAATGAAAAGTATAATGCTGTGATCGACGTATATTCCAAGATTGCTACTGGAATCATAAGTAAAGCCTCGGGAGCTCCGGTTCGAATTTCGTATCATAAGTGGTACACCTCTCATTTTTACACAAAGACCATAGAACGACTCAGTAAACCGCACACTAAAGCCGGATTGGCTATTGAAAACAGGATGTTGCTTTTAAAGGCATTAGATAAGACTATCACTGAGGAACTAAAACCTAAGATCTATCTTACGGAAGAAGAAAAGGCAAATGCTAAGAAACAGCTTCAGGATGCTGGAATTGCTAAGGAAAAGCCTCTGCTTATGATAGGTGTTCTGGGGAGCTCGAAAGAAAAAACCTATCCAGCTGCATATATGGCAACTTTGCTCGACCAAATCGCTGAACAAACCAAGGCTGAATTTCTATTCAATTATATTCCGAAGCAAAAAAAGGAAGTTGAAGAAATCTATTATTTATGTGCACCCAACACCCAAAAAAGAATTCATCTGGATGTTTTTGGAAAAAGCCTTAGGGAATTCCTCGCCCTCACCGCTCAATGTGATGCTTTGATCGGAAACGAAGGTGGTGCAATCAATATGGCCAAGGCTTTAGGAGTGCCAACATTTGCGATATTTTCGCCTCAAATTGCTAAAGAAACCTGGGCCATCTATGAAGACGGTCGCAATCGAAGTGTTCATCTTAGAGATTTTAAGCCGGACCTTTTTACAAATGAAAAAGCGAGCCCAGTCCTCTACCAGGAATTCAATCCCGCTTATATTTCTCCTTTACTTTTAAAATTTTTAAAAGATATTAAACTGGCTTAAAATTTGTCGATATCTTAAGCCTAAACCAAACCAATGAATCCATTTCGGAAATTCACCCTGGGTATCCTCAAGAAATTTAAATTTCTGCCTGCCCCTGTTTACATGAAGTTTTATTATGAATACTATACCGGCAAAAAATTAAACCTGGAAGATCCACAGGAATTCAACGAAAAGATCCAATGGTTAAAGGTCTACTATCACCCACCCATTCTTAGCAAACTGGTAGACAAATATGCGGTTAGGGAATATGTAAAAGAAAAACTCGGGCCCGGCTATCTCAATGAACTTTATGCCGTTTATGATAATGAAGAAGATGTAGATTTCGATAAATTACCTGACCAGTTTGTTCTAAAGGCAGCTCACGGTTATAACTTCAACCTAATAGTTAAAGATAAAGAGGAACTGAACTTATTTCAGGCCCGTCTTAAATTTAAAAAATGGATGAACAGGAACCAATATTATCGCGGCGGATTGGAATGGGCTTATAAAAATACTCCACCAAGAATAATTGCCGAAAAATACCTGCCGGAAATCGAAAAAAACGATGCCAGCGATTTTAAATTTTATTGTTTCAACGGGAAACCGCGATACGTGGAAATCACTGTTCAGGTTGACGGGGTAGATTTAAGGTGCAATTACGATCTTCAGTGGAAAAAAGCGCCGTTTTACCGCAAAGCTATTCCCTATTTTGAAGGAGAGGCTGCCAGGCCGGAAACCTTTGAAGAAATGAAAGAGGTGGCTACAAAATTAGCCGCAAATTTTCCTTTTGTACGAGTAGACCTCTACGATATAAACGCGAAGATTATCTTTGGGGAAATGACGTTTTATCCTGCCGATGGCCGTTACCCTTACCTTCCCGATGAATATAACAAGATTATAGGTGATTACATGGCATTACCGGAAATTCCGGCAGGCAAAAACGAAATTACCGGTATTTAGCCTTTTTTTTCAATGCCGAAAGCTGTAAAAGTTTTTTTCTGTTCCCTCGTTTCTTTTCGTATTTGTTTATTAAAAGCTATAGATTCAGGAGTTTTGTAACTTCGGGGATGATCTAAATGCACACAAACTGCCGAATAACGAATTTGTTTCGACTTAATTCCGTGGTTAAAAAGGCGTTCTCCAAGTTCGCGGTCCTGTCCGCCATACTGCATCCTTTCATCAAAACCATTAACGGCAAGAATATCCTTTTTCCAACCACTTGCGTTATGCCCGTTCCATGTTGCTCCGGTTGGGGTTAAATTATTGAGAACAAATGCTCTTTTCTCTCCCGCGGTGAGTTTTATGTTTTTTATGGAAGATTTCAACCCGTATTTCTTCAGCCAGGCTTTATCAAAACATCTTTGGGCGATAATATCCTCCTCTGTAATACTTTTTGAGATCTCCAGGGGAAGCTTAAAATAACCACCCGAGAGAAAATAACCCTCCTCCCTATACTTTAAATGAGTGCTCACGAAATCCTTGCGGGGTATGCAGTCTCCATCACTCATTAGAATATAATCGGCATTACAGGCCAGGATCGCTTTATTCAGGATTTTTGATTTCTGAAAACCATCATCTTCATGCCAAACGTGAATAACCGGCACCAGGCTTTCTTTTTCGAATTCATGCAGAAAATTCCTGGTTTCTTCTGAAGATCCGTCATCGGCAATGACAAGTTCGAAATCTTTGGTATCCTGAATTTTATATCCGATTAAGGTTTTCCTTAGCCATTCAACAGCATTATAAGTGCTGATTATAACTGAAATTTGAGGTTTATTTTTCATTTCCGTAATCCTAATTTCTTTTTCCAACGATGCTTCCTCATAAACCTATATTGAAAGCGTTCCGTATAAAACCACATTTTTTCAAAAACCTCAGTTTCCGGCCTACCGATTAATTTTGCATATTCTGAAGCCATGACCTCTACCATCTCTTTTTTGGGAGTGAGTCGGGAAAAATTTTTCATTCGGGCTTCGAAATCAAGTTTCCTGAAATTCATCCGGTTTAGATCTACTAAATAGAATTTTGGTTCAGGTTCACTGAGCACAATTAGCGTATTCCCAGGGGAATGATCCAGAAATTCTACTTCATTTTCATGCAGTTTAAAAGTAAAACGGCTAAAGGCTTTCAAAATTTCTTTATGTCCCGAAATATTTAGGTCAAGTTCGCGAAAAGTGAGATTATAGTCCAGATGCTCGCTCACATAATAGCTGCGAAGAAATTGAAATGCGGAAAGTTCTTCAGCGTAAGCCACCGGATGGGGAGTCCCAATGTTATTTTTAAGCAAATATCCTGCATACTCAAAAGATCGCTCTGCTTTAGATTTTCTGAAAAAACGATATGCAAACCTGTTTATAAGATTTGGTTTCCTAAAGGCTTTAATATTTAGTGTTTTATTGTCGAGCTCAAAAAGCTTAATGCTGTTCCTTGCATTAACATCCAGCGCACTTCCGGCCTGGTTGAAATCACTTATAAATTCAAGGATGCGGGTTTTATGAACTTTATAGTCTTCAGCAATAAAAAACCTCATACTAAAACTTTTTGGGATTTGCCTTTTTCCTTCAGCAGATCCTGGTATACCTTAAAAGTATTTCTCCCAAGCTGTTCGGCTGTAAATTTTTTCTGAAAGATCTCGTGTGACCTTTCGGGGAATTGAGCGTGGAGTTCAGGAGTTTCTTTAAACTTTTTAATCTTCTCGGCAAGGCTTTTATAATCTCCAACTTCCGCAGAAAATCCGTTTACGCCATCATCAATAACCTCATTTACTACTCCAACTCTGGTAGAAATAACCGGAGTTTTATGAAAAAATGACTCGACAATAGAGGAAGGCCCGCCTTCTCTTTCTGAGGTCATTATAAAAAGATCAAACTGTGGCAAAAACGCTGAAGCTTTTTCTACAAAGCCCATGAGCGTAACATAATCCCCGAGTTTATACCTAGCGATCTCTTTTTGAATAGCATCGGTTCTCTTGGTAAATTCACCAATTTGAACCACATGAATATCTGTGACCTGGTGTTTATGCACCAATTCATCAATTGTTCGAATAAGAGTTTTGAGATCTTTAGCCTTAGTGTGGTTTGCGATATTCCCGATTAAAAAAGTTTCCGGTTTTAATTGCAGCTTTTCCCGTAACTGAAAAGGCGCCTTTCGGTTCATTTCTTCAGGGCGCACCCCATTATAAACTATATTAAATTTATGGTGGTTGCGTTTCCATAAAACCCGCTTAAAATGACGCTCTACATATTGAGAGATCGAAATAACCTTATGAATATTCTTATAGTTATATTTTAATATACTGGGAAAACTATTTCTTTTCCGCACCGATTTTCGGGCGAAAACGGTAGGTGTGTCCAGGGAATAAAAAATATCTGCCAGCACATAACCGGTTACCGCGTTACTGGTGTGTAGGTGAATTACATCTATTCCGTTTTCAATGACTGCCTGATTCAAGGTCTGCTGATAGGCTTTTTTATGCGGTTTAATCTTAGGAATATCGATAATGGAGACGGGATGATTCTTTGCCGCCTGATGCAGGGGAGAATCCCGGTAACAGAATAAGAATTGTTTCACGCCATGCTTTGGCAGCTCGTCTAGTAAATAAGTAAATTGTTGTTCATTACCACCCCAGCTTGAAGCGCCGGAAACATGTAAAACATTCATAACTTTTAGATTTCCCGGGACAAAGATAGCCCAAATTAATTTCTATAATAAAAATGATCCCGGAATCTACCTTTAGACCAATAGCCAATTACGGCATAAAAAATCTTAGATTTGTCGCTGGCTTGTTAGTATCAAAAGCAAAACTAGATGAATATATTGCATCTTTCTGCAGTTAATAACTGGGGTGGTGGTGAAAACCAGATCGAACTGCTATGCCGGGAATTTAAAGAGCATTATCCTGAAGTTAAAAACCAGATTCTATGTAAAAAGGGGAAATTATTCCATAAACGTCTTGAGAAAACCAACTTAAAATTTCTTACCGCTTCCCTGGCTTTTCAGATGGATCCACGATATATCCGGAGGATCATTTCCATCTGTAAGAAAGAAAACATTGATCTTATTCACATCCACGATTCCACCGCGCTTAGCCTGGCCATAATCGCAGATAATTTAGCGGACCTACCGCCAATGGTTTTCAGTAAAAAGACCAGTTTTCCCATTAGAAACAGGAAGCAAAGTCTTTATAAATACAACCACCCGAAGCTTAAAAAAATCTTTTGTGTTTCAAAAAAAACCAGGAACGTTACTTCAGAAGGCATACAAGATGAGAATAAACTTGTTACCCTTTATCATGGGATCGATCCCGAGCTTCAGCGGAATTTAAAACCCGGACTTGACCTCAGAAATTTTCTGAAAATACCATCAGAAAGGAAAATAATTGGCAATATAGCCAATCATATAGAGGCAAAGGATCTACAAACCCTTGTAAAGACGGCTAATCAATTAATAAACCGGGAAAACAGAAAAGACTTTCATTTTGTCCAAATTGGAGGTTTTGAAAAGCCCCGCACCAGTTCTCTTCTACAGGAGGTGAAACAGTTTGGACTGGAAGAACATTTTAGCTTCCTGGGATTCCGGGAAAATGCTGCGGCCCTCATCCCTCAATTCGATATTTCCATTATCACTTCTGAAAGCGAAGGACTCCCTCAATTTATTTACGAATCTTTTTTTCATAAGATTCCGGTAATCAGCACCGGTGTTGGCGGAATATCCGAAATTATCACGCATAAAATCAACGGATTACTTGCACAGGCTCACGATCATAAAAAATTATGCGAAAACATCTTGATTTTAGCTGAAAATGAAGAATTGATCCCGAAATTTGCAGAAATTTCCCATCAAATGGTATTACAGAATTTCACTTCTGAAATTATGATGGAAAAAACTTTAATTGAATATAAAAAAATACTCCATGAGCGATTATAAAACCGAAATGCAAAACTGCCTGGAAACCCTGAAACGAGGTGGGCTCATCCTATACCCTACCGATACCGTTTGGGGCATTGGCTGCGATGCGACTAATGCAGATGCCGTAGATAAGGTTTATGCTTTAAAAAAACGCCACGAGAGTCAGGCGTTAATTTGCCTGGTTTCAGATTATAAAATGCTGAACCAGTTTGTGGAAGACGTACCTGAAGTAGCTTACGACATCCTGAAATACGCCGATAAACCCACCACCATAATTTACGATGATCCCATCAGGGTTGCTGAGAATCTTATCGCCGATGACAATTCGCTGGCCATTAGGGTTTCTAAAGATAAATTCAGCAATGAAATGGTTAAAAGATTCAGAAAACCTATCGTTTCCACCTCGGCCAACATAAGTGGTGAAAAAACTCCTCAATCCTATGCTCAAATTAGCCCCGAGATTTTAAAAGGTGTGGACTATGTAGTAAATTTGCAGCGCTCAAAACAGTCTGGAAAACCTTCGGCTATCATTAAGTTAACAAACGACGGCAAGGTGACTGTAATTAGGAAATAGATTAAATATAAAAGGTATTTATTGCATTCTGAACCTGAATGAGTTTTAAATTGAAAAGAATCCAGAAGTAGGTGAGCCGGAAGTGCCAGAATACCCAAATACCCCAAAAGGTGGAGAATTACAAAAACGCCCTGACTCATAATATTTTCAAAGTAATTTCTGAGGCTTCTGAGGAGCTTCAACTGGAAAGCTACGTAATTGGCGGTTTTGTTCGCGATTATATTCTAAAACGTGGTGAACCAAAAGATATAGATATTGTTGCCGTTGGCAGTGGCATCGAACTCGCAAAGAAAGTAGCCCAAAAACTTCCGCATAAACCAAAAGTTCAGGTTTTTAAAACCTACGGTACGGCAATGCTTCGCGCCTTCGATATGGAAATTGAATTTGTTGGCGCGCGCAGAGAAAGCTATCAAAAAGACAGTCGAAAACCCCTGGTAGAAGACGGTACACTTGTAGACGATCAAAACCGCAGGGATTTCACCATAAACGCCCTGGCCCTGGGGTTAAATGAGAAAAATTACGGGGATCTTCTGGATCCGTTTGACGGGCTGGAAGATTTAGAGGCCAAAATTATAAGAACCCCGCTGGATCCCGACATCACTTATTCCGATGATCCACTTAGGATGTTACGAGCCATCAGGTTTGCCACTCAATTAAATTTTAAGATCGAAAAGGAATCCCTGGAAGCAATTTCAAGGAATAAGGATAGGATCAAGATCATTTCTAAAGAAAGGATTACCGATGAGATTCATAAAATAATACTCGCAGAAAAACCTTCAAAAGGATTTTCTCTTCTGCATAAAACAGGTTTGCTTCAAATTATTATGCCTGAACTTACTGCACTTGAAGGCATTGATGAGATCGAAGGTCAGCGTCATAAAGACAACTTCTGGCACACCCTTGAAGTAGTTGATAATATTGCAGAAAATACCGATGATCTTTGGTTGCGCTGGGCAGCACTTTTACACGATATAGGAAAAGCACCTACCAAGAAATTTCATAAAAAAATTGGATGGACTTTTCACGGACACGAATTTGTTGGAGCCAAAATGGTTTATAAACTTTTTAAACGTCTTCGGTTACCGCTCAACGATAAAATGAAATATGTGCAGAAGCTCGTACTGATGAGCTCCCGCCCTATCGCTATAGTTGATAACGATGTTACTGACTCAGCGGTTCGAAGGCTCATTTTCGATGCAGGAGAGGATATAGATGACCTGATGACACTTTGCGAAGCCGATATAACCACAAAAAATCCTAAGCGCTTTAAGAAGTATCATAACAATTTCAAATTGGTTCGGTCTAAGATGAAGGAAGTGGAAGAGCGAGACCACGTGCGTAATTTTCAACCGCCGGTGAGTGGTGAAGAAATCATGGAAACCTTCAATATAAAACCTTCCAGAGAGATTGGTATTATAAAAGAAACCATTAAAGAGGCAATCCTGGAAGGCGAAATCCCTAACGAACATGATGCTGCCCGGGAGTTAATGCTAAAAAAAGGAAAGGAGCTTGGTTTAACGGCTAACTGAGGTTCTTTTTTATAATTATTTATGAGCCTATTATTTTCAACTGATGAAAAAAGACAATAAAAAAGTAGTTTACTGGCTGTTTACGGGTTGCATTCTGATTTTTATCATGGTTATCGTGGGCGGAATAACACGCTTAACACATTCCGGATTATCGATTTCAGATTATAAACTTATCACAGGTACTATTCCCCCCCTGAATGAGCAGGAATGGATAGATGAGTTTGAATATTACAAGCAATTTCCCGAATATCAAAAGAAAAATTATCATTTTACCCTCGAGGAATTTAAAGGTATTTATTTTTGGGAATGGCTTCACCGTGTGCTTGGAAGGTTAATAGGAATAGTTTTCATCATTCCTTTTCTATATTTTATTATTACCAAACAGCTCACCAAACCTACAATTAAAAAATCGCTCATTTTACTCCTTCTAGGAGGTTTCCAGGGATTTCTGGGCTGGTATATGGTAAAAAGCGGACTTGTAGATATGCCAGATGTAAGTCATTACAGACTTGCAGCTCACCTGGTAACAGCTTTTCTGACTTTTGCCTATACGCTGTGGGTTGCCCTGGATCTTATTTACCCTAACCGAAGCAGTATTGACAAAAGTTTCAGAAACCTGCTAAGGGTCGGAATGGTAATTCTTATTCTGCAAATCATTTGGGGGGCTTTTGTAGCAGGGCTCGATGCCGGTTTTATACATAATACCTGGCCATTGATGTCTGAAGGAAAACTAATTCATGAAACCGTTTGGATCGAGCAGGAACCACTTATAATGAATTTTATTGAAGGTAAAAGTGGTGTCCAGTTCGTGCACAGGTATCTTGCGTATATCGTTGTGGGTGTTATCCTTTACATCTGGTACAGGTCCAGAAAATTAGCTCCTGAACACCGCCACGCAACAGCAATCAATACTTTGTTGATCTTACTGGGCGTGCAATTTTTACTTGGGGTGTATACCTTAATCCTTTATGTACCGGTATGGTTGGGAGTAGCACACCAGGTTGGCGCATTTTTTCTTCTGGCGGCTATGACTTACACCCTGCACAGATTTACCAAATAGCTTTCATTCTCATCTAAAAACCGTAACTTTGAAGCCTTAAATTTTTTATTATGGTTTACAGATTTAGAGTAATTCTCGATGCAGAAGAAGATGTTTTCAGGGATATAGAAATACTTCAGGAAAGTACATTAGAAGACCTTCATAATACTATCGTCCAGTCTTTTGGATTTGATGGTACTGAAATGGCCTCTTTTTACTTGAGTGATGAAGACTGGAACCAAGGCGAAGAAATTTCACAATTCGATATGGGTGGCGAAGTTCGCCTTATGAATGAAACCACTCTGGAGAGTGTTCTGGATGATAAAAACAGGAAGATCATATATGTATACGACTTTTTGAATATGTGGACCTTCCTCATTGAACTTGGTGAGATCGCTGAAATTGAAGAAGGTCGCGATTATCCCAATTTGATGTTCGTACACGGACAATTGCCGGATTCAGCTCCTGACAAGGAGTTCGTTGCTGAAGATGATGATATCGCAGGAGAATTTGATGACGATCTGGATATCGACGATTACGATAACCTGTCTTTCGACGAAAATTGGAATTGATTGCGAAGCAATCATCCTGAACTTGCTTCGGGATGATTTTCCAAACATTTTATTGCTTTAAAGTTTTAAAGTTGTCGATTTCAGAAGTAAAATTTCCTTACTATTACACCTGAATCTAAAAACTCTTCCCAGGGAATTTCTTTTTGTGAAATCCCACGGACCAGAATTTTGCAATGACTAAACTGATTTCCGCCGAAGTTTGTCCCGCCTTTTTGCGGGACGGAAATGACAAAATAATAGATTTCCGCCTTCGCGGAAATGACTAAAATTTTAATTATGATCAACCTTTTTAATGCTCAAATTGAATCGCTTTCTATTCACAGGGTAGGCAATAAAAGCAGAAACGAAAACCTATTTTTATCGGCATCGCCATATCAGTTAAACGATGAGATCATGCCGCTTATTAAGGAATATTTCCTTAAGCCTTTCAGAGAAAAAGAAGAAAATTATTACAATTTTGCACATGAGTCTGATATAGAGTTCAACGAGCTTTATAATATGGCCAATGCCATCTTCGACAATCCTTCGGGCATTCATGAGGTGTCAAAGAAAATCACCACTTTGCTTTTTGAACAGTCTTCGCATCCACATATTAAAAGCGGCGAGGTATATGTTGTTTATTTTGAAAATATGCAGCTCGATAATGAGAAGGTTTCGGCTATAGGGATCTTTAAATCGGAGCTAAAACATGATTTCCTTCAGTTTGAAGAAAAAGGAAGCATTCTGGATATGATCGTTCAGCAGGGAATCAACCTCAACAAGCTGGATAAAGGCGCATTAATTTTCAATAAAAACCGTGCTGAAGGTTACAAGATCCTTTCAGTAGATTCCAATAAATACGACACCAAATACTGGCTGGAAAATTTCCTGGGAGTAGATGTGATGCGGGATGACAATTACAACACCAAGTCCTACCTGAATTTCTGTAAGAATTTCGCAAAAGACGTGGTTTTACCTGCAGAAGATAAAAAACAGGAAGTAATGTTCATGAACCGAAGTATGGATTATTTTGCCAAAAATGATGCTTTCGAAGAAAGTAACTTTCTTAATTCGGTTATCGACAATCCTGATCTTCTACCAGAATTTCAGCATTATAAAACAGAAAAAGCCCCTAAATACAAGATTGAAGATCTCACCGATTTTCCTATTGCCAATAAGGCGGTAACCGATGCGCGTAAAAAAATCAAAAACGTAATAAACCTGGATACCAACATCCAGATCAAGATGGATTTCGTTAACGCTGAATCTGCTGATAAGTTTGTTGAAAAAGGCTGGGACGAAGAAAAACAGATGTATTATTACCTGGTATACTTCAACAAAGAAGAGAAAAGCTAACAATGAAAAAGGGACCCGACGGTCCCTTTTTTTATTTAATCCTGGAGGAGTCGTCTCATATTTACATCTTCGTAATTACGCATTACAAAATCCAACGCGGTACGTAGGATCTGCCCCATCGTATTGGCACGCTTAAACTTCATATCATTAGTGTATCTGTAGAGCTCCTTCCGAAGTTGCTTAACATTCTGCTGACTGGAAACATGATCATTTATCATACATCTTATCAGTTCTTTGTAACGAGGTCTTGTATTGATCATCCTTTTGGCTAGTAGAGAACGCTCTTCTTTTCTATACTGTTCAATGGAAGACTCCTGTAATTTCTCCTGAACCAGTTTCACCATGGTATAGTTCTCTTTGAAAAACTGTGGCCGGTAGACCTTCAAATTTCCTTCATAACACTGCTGGTCGAAATCTATCGCTCTAATCTGATATTCAACATGATCAAAATCGTGGGTAGGAATCACCACATAATTATAAGATCTCATATCGCCCAGCAACCTTACCGTACAGCGTTCGTTGAACTTCACAAACTGTTTAGCGATTTGTGTTTGGGCGCGGTTATCACAGGCCGGTAAATGCTCCTCAATAAAAACATCGCCGGGAATCCCTGCAATATGCTCTTCAATAAGGGTGTCTTTATAAACCAGGAAATTAATACGATGCGGGGAAAGCAGGTGCTCAAATTCGAGTCCGTAGATCCTGGAAGCATCAGCTTTTTTTACATAAAAATAGGTAAAACTGTCATTCAGAATATTACGCACCCGTACACGGAAAGGTTTTGAATTTCCGAAAGTGCAGTAATCTATAGCATCGATGTTAAGAAATTCCAGGGAATCGTCACTTCCGTCAGAATGCAGAATGGTATAAACCTGTTTCAGGCTTTCATCGATTTCCAAACGCTCATGATCTTCATAATAACACCGCACCCAGAAAGTATCCTGTTCATGTTGATCGTAAACCACAATTGAACCTGCAAACCTTAAGAGATCGTCGTAAAAAACGGGAATCTTAGTGTTACGATTATGTTTTGCCAGGTAACGATTAAATCTCTCATTTACAGGAAATGAAGGTTTTTTCCTGGACATTAATTTTTCTTCCATGCTGCATTAGCTTTTTTCAAAAATAAGCTATCTCATTTGAACTCTGTAACAAAAGCTTACCTTAGTAGTCATATTACAAAATATTTCTTCGATTTTGGAAACAATTTTAAAAATAAACCAACTCACCAAGAAATTCGGTTCTCTCACCGCTGTTGATCAGCTTTCCTTTACTATTGAAAGAGGAAATGTGTATGGAATTCTGGGACCTAACGGCAGTGGAAAATCCACAACTCTGGGAATGATCCTTAATGTGGTAAATAAAACCAGCGGAAGTTTCTCCTGGTTTGAAGGCTTCGAATCTACACACGAAGCACTTAAGAAAGTAGGGGCTATTATTGAGCATCCTAATTTCTATCCGTACATGACGGCTGTTCAGAATCTTGAACTTGTTTGCAAGATCAAGGGAGTAAACAAAGGAAAAATTGAAGAGAAATTAACATTGGTTGGCCTACTTGATAGAAAAGACAGCAAATTCAGGACGTTTTCCCTGGGTATGAAACAACGCCTTGCTATTGCTTCAGCCTTATTGAACGACCCTGAAATACTTATTCTGGATGAACCCACCAACGGGCTCGATCCTCAGGGGATTCATCAAATTAGGGAGATCATTAGAAAGATCGCTGCCGGCGGCACAACAATTTTACTGGCCTCTCACCTGTTGGACGAAGTTGAGAAAGTATGCACCCATGTGGTAATAATAAGAAAAGGGCAAAAATTATACAGTGGTCCCGTAGATGGAATTAATGCCAGCCACGGTTTCTTTGAGTTGAAAGCTAAAAATAAAGATTTACTTATCCAGATCCTGGAGGGTCATCCTCACATCGCAAAGGTTTTAGAAAAAAATGACCTGATTACCGCTATTCTTGCAGAACCTATGGAGCCTGAGACTATTAACGAGTACATTTTCGAGAAAGGTCTTTCTATTTCCTATCTCGTGAAACGCCGCGAAAGCCTGGAAGAACAGTTTTTGGAGTTAACTAAACAAACTAATTCTGCCTAAAATGTTACGATTATTAGACATAGAATTTCACAAATTAAGATATAGCCGTTCAGCAAAGATTCTGGTACTAACTTACTTTATCCTACTTAGCTTTATAGCACTTATCGCTTCCATAGAATTCAATATAGGAAACCTTGAATTCAGAGTGGCAGATCAGGGCATCTTTAATTTTCCATTCATCTGGCATTTCAACACCTATATTGCTGCTTTTCTGAAATTATTTCTGGCGATTGTTATTGTCTCAATGATATCGAATGAATACAGCAACCGCACTCTCAAACAGAACTTAATAGACGGATTAAGCAAAAAGGAATTTATAAGTTCGAAATTTCTAACCGTTTTGGTTTTTGCATTGGCTTCTACCCTTTTTGTATTTATTCTTTCGCTCTTGCTGGGTCTCTCGTTTTCTGACTACACTGAAGTTTCCATCATCTTTTCAGATATGGAATATCTACTGGCGTACTTTCTAAACCTGACCGGTTTTTTCGCTTTCTGTATGTTTGCAGGAATGCTTATCAAAAGATCTGCCTTTGCCCTGGGATTTATCTTCATCTGGTGGGTTTTAGAAAACATCGCTTATGGTCTAATGAAATGGAGGTTGTTTCGTGATTCAGAGATCGCAGATAGAATTGCAGGATTTTTTCCTCTGGAAGCGATGAGTAAACTCCTTGTAGAACCCTTAAGCCGACTTGGAGCAGTGCAGATGGCCGCTTCTCAAATGGGCTCTGATATTGAAAAAGATTATGCTGTTCATTTCACCGACCTTCTTATCGTGCTCGGTTGGACGGTTATTTTTGTCCTTCTGTCGTATAAATTATTAAAGAAGCGGGATTTATAATACATTGGAACACACAATACCAATATGAAATTCTCTGCTTACTTGTTCCTTATATTTTGCTTTGCCCTTTCCCAGCCGTTATTGGCTCAAAGGGAAGCCGCAAACTGGTATTTTGGCGACAGGGCCGGGCTGGATTTTAACACCGGCACACCCATACCCCAGAACGGAAATCTCCAGACTGTTGAAGGCTGTGCTACAATCTCAGATCGTTCCGGAAATTTGCTTTTTTATACTGATGGAATTCAGGTATATGATCGCCAGCATAACCGGATGCCTAATGGCTATGGCCTGAAAGGAAATGTCTCCAGCACACAATCGGCGATTATCGTACCCAAACCTGCAAATCCGGGCAAGTATTACATCTTCACCGTAGATAAACCCGATTATTACCAAATTGAAGACGATCCCATAGAGGGTGTAAATTACACTGAGATCGACATGTCTCTCAACAACGGATTTGGAGATGTAGTACCAAATAGGAAAAATATCCATCTTATCACCTATGATCCCACTGACCCTGTTGAAAATGAGTTTAAGAATTCAGAAAAAATTTCCGCTGTTAACCACGCTGATGGCAGCTCATTTTGGGTGGTCACCCAGTTTTTTAATCGGTTTCTGGCATTTAAAGTAAGTGCTCAAGGTGTTAATACAAACCCGGTGGTTTCAACTACCCCAAATTCAGTTCCTCCCCGACTGGATGAAAATAACATAAATGTAACCGCCATTGGTTATATGAAGATTTCCCCCGATGCAAAAATGATAGCCTCTGTAAATAGCTCTACTGCCCTGGGCAGCCCGCGCACGGGAACCAAAAAATCTGGAAAAGTGTTTTTATACAACTTTGACAATTTAACCGGAAAGGTTAGCGATGAAAAGATTTTACTGGTAGACTCCTATCCCTACGGCGTGGAATTTTCCCCAAAGTCTACCAAACTTTATGTCACCGCAAATATCTATAATGAGGAAGATGTTTTACTAAATAGTGATCTTTACCAGTATGACCTGGAGAGTAGTAATATTGCGAGTTCCCAGAAAACCGTATCCAGTACCAACAACGTAGCCGGAGCTTTGCAACTTGCAATAGACGGAAGAATTTACCGGGCAGGTTACCCGGTATTTGAACAACGACATCGGTTTATGTCTGTTATAAAAAATCCGGAAGCTACAATCAATTCCGTTAATTACGCTCATAACAGTATAGGAATAAGACCAGGCGTAGTTAAACTCGGGCTTCCTCCATTTATACAGTCATTATTTCTAACCAATTTTGATTTCAGAAATCTGTGTCTGGGGAATCAAACTGAATTTTTCATTACCAGTGATGAACCTTTCGATTCGGTAAAATGGGAATTCGGAGACGGAAATTCTTCAACTTCAGAAGCTCCGAAGCATACTTACGCTTCTTCCGG